>QMMZ01000109.1 GCA_003647525.1 Deltaproteobacteria bacterium
AATGGCCATGAACGCAAACATTGAAGGACTATTAGCTGCAGGACACCAGGTGAAGGTGCTGGCACTAAACACAAATAAGTATTTTGTTAAATTGAGTGAAATTCCGCAGGAGTATATTGATAAAACTCAAATTGAATTTATTTACCAGGATTTATCTATCAAGCCTGTGGCTGCGTTTTTAAACCTTTTTTCGAAAAAGTCTTTTCATGTTGAACGGTTTATTGCTGAAGCTTTTGCTGAGAAAATCGTAAAAACATTGGATCATGACAATTATGATATTGTGCAGCTTGAAATGCTGTATATGACTCCTTATATCAATGTGATCCGGAAACATTCGAAGGCAAAGATCATCCTTCGTTCTCATAATGTGGAACACCTCATCTGGGAGCGGGTTACAACAAATACATTAAATACATTCAGGCGATCATATTTAGCCGGGCTGACCAGAAAATTAAAAAATTACGAACTCAGGGCTATCAATAATTATGATGGAATTGCTACCATTAGTAAACAGGATGCTGAGTTTTATATCAACAACAATCCAACGATACCAGTTGTTGATATCTCCTTTGGAGTTGATGTAACACAGTATACAGTTTCATCTGAACCTTTTGAATTTCCATCATTGTTTCATTTGGGATCAATGAACTGGATGCCCAATGAAGAAGGGATTAAATGGTTTATTGAAACTACCTGGCCTTTAATAGCAGAAAAATTTCCTGATTTAAAGTTTTATCTGGCCGGAAGAATGATGCCCGAATGGTTAGAAAGCCTGGATATAAAAAATATTAAAGTAATTGGAGAGGTAGATGATGCCCAGGAATTTATTAATTCTAAGGCAGTAATGATAATACCACTATTTTCGGGTAGTGGAATCCGGATTAAAATTATTGAAGGCATGGCACTGGGAAAGGCAATTATTTCGACCGAAATTGGTGCTGAAGGAATTGCCTATACGCCTGAAAAAAATATCTTGATTGCGAACACGCCTGAAGAATTTTTGAGCACCATTGAAAAATGTGTTGCTGATGTTGGTTTTTGCAAAGAAATTGGTCACAATGCCCGCAAATTAATTGAAGAAAAGTACAACATCCATAAAATCACTGAAAAACTACTAAGCTTTTACAAACAGGTATTGGAAAATTAATTTATTTTTGACCCCTAAATATTTTAAAGGTATTCCACAGGATTGATGAAAATTTTTGTTTTACTTCCCAGGTTTCCATATCCCCTAGAAAAAGGGGATAAGCTAAGGGCCTACAATCAAATAAAACAGCTTTCAAAAAATCATGAGATACATCTTTGTGCATTAAGTGATATTGCTATTAAACTTGAATATATTAAGGCTGTAGAACCTATTTGCAAATCAATCCATATTATAACCTTATCTCGAATATCTATTTATTTGAATCTTTTGTGGGCATTCTTTTCGGGTAAACCATTGCAGGTTGGTTATTTTTATAATCGAAAAGCAAAGCGTAAAATCCATCAATTAATAACGGAAATCCAACCGGACCATATTTATTGCCAATTGATTCGTGTGGCACAATATGTAAAAGATATTGATATTCCTAAGACATTAGATTATCAGGATGTTTTTTCCAAAGGTGTTGAACGTAGGATTCATAATTCACCCTTTTACTGGAAACCTGTTTTAAAAATTGAATACAAAAGACTTTTAAAATATGAGCATGAAGTTTTTTCCTGGTTTAACAATAAAACCATCATATCGAAGCCTGATCGTGACTTTATCCCCCATCCTGAAAAGGATAATATTGAGATCGTAATTAATGGTGTTGATACAGATTTTTTCATACCCATGGCTATTGAAAAGGAGTATGACATAGTATTTATTGGAAATATGGGATATCCTCCCAATGTGAATGCTTCGGAATACCTGGTGAAGGAAATATTGCCCGTTATTCAAAAAACAAAACCAAATATTAAACTAATGCTGGCAGGAGCCACTCCCCACCAGAATGTACTGGCATTAAAGGACGAAAATGTACATGTTACTGGCTGGGTTGAAGACATCAGGGAATGTTATGCCAAAGCAAAGATTTTTATTGCACCTATGCAAATAGGCACTGGATTGCAGAATAAATTACTGGAAGCCATGGCCATGAAAATTCCTTCTATAACTTCACCTCTGGCAAATTTTGCATTGGAAGCAAAAGATGGCAAAGAAATATTGGTAGGGAATTCACCCCGGGAATATGCAGATCACATTATACAATTGTTAGATAATACTGATACAAGCGAAACCATAGCCAACAATGCTTATTCATTCGTACATCGAAATTATAACTGGGATGCCGCAACAAAAAAACTTGAAAATTTAATCAGCGGGAAATAATTCAATGGATTTAGTTGTTTTAATAATAATTGGTATTTCATTTTTTGGTTTTATCTTTGGGTTGGCTTGTAAAAGCAGGGCAGTCAACAAGAGTTCCATAAAAAAGAGTGATTTTTTTCAAAAGTTAACAGTAGTTTCCTTAATTTTAATGATTCTTTTTGCAATAATATACAGTTTAATTACCTAATCTATTTGTATGAATCAGGTTAATCAAAATCAACAGGACAAAAATATGTGGGCCATGTTTTGCCACCTGAGTGCATTTGCAGGTTATATTGTCCCTCTGGGCAGTATTCTTGGACCTTTGATAATCTGGTCCATAAAAAAGGACCAGTACCCAGCCATTGATGACCATGGTAAAGAAGCTTTGAATTTCAATATTTCAATTGCGATTTATATGATCATTGCAGCAATCCTTATCGTAATAGTGGTAGGAATATTTATGTTGATTGCACTTTGGGTTTTTCAAACAGTGATGATTATTATGGCATCCATTAAAGCCAATAATGGTGAATTTTTCAAATATCCTTTAACCATCCAATTTATTAAATAATCCCCTGGTGAATGTTTGAAATTGATACGACATTTCTGAAATCACCAATCGGAACCATTGAAGTTAAGTCTTCTGCAAAAGGAATTGTTTCACTCTTTTTTGTTGATGATAAAGAAAGTAATGCTGCTATACCAACAGAAAATGCCATTTTTTCACAATTGGAAGAATATTTTTCAGGGGATCGTAAAAAGTTTGACCTTGAACTGGATTTGCAGGGTACAGAATTTCAAAAAAGTGTTTGGATGGAGTTATTAAATATTCCATATGGTGAAACCAGGTCTTACATTCATATTGCTAAAAAATTAGGGGACCCGAAAAAACTTAGGGCAGTAGGAAATGCCAATGGTAAAAATCCTGTTTCCATTATTGTTCCCTGTCACAGGGTAATTGGTACCGATGGAAAATTGGTTGGATATGGAGGAGGGCTCTGGCGAAAAAAATGGTTGTTGGAACATGAGCAGAAATTTAAACAATTGAGCCTTTTTTAATTGATTGAAAATAAATATTCGATTTATGAAAACACTAACATTTGTTTTACTTGTTTTTGCTTTGGCTTCCTGTTGTAAGAGCAAGCAAAAAGATATTATTCGATTATCACAGTCAGATTTAAGTGTGAATCTATATACTGGCAATGAAACACTTGAGTTTATTGACGACAGTAGCCAAATAATTACATACAATAGTGGGGTAAGAAGTTCAACAATGGAAGAACTTGGTGAGTGTTACGGTGGTTGCTGTGACTACTACCTTGTTGAAACTTCAAACAATACTCATTTTGAAAGTGAATATTTACAGTCGAACCTGGAGATTACAATTACAAATCAATTCTATCGGTATACTGGAAAACAGTTTGTTCCAATACTTTCGTTTACATGGGCTTATAAAGAAGTTTATGAAAATACTACATATAGCAATTATGCAATATTGCCGGTTGATAGCATAGAAGTGGTAGCCACAAATCAGGAAATATTTAAAGACTCATTGATAATACGCAACACCATGTATTACCAGGTTTTTACTCTGCCCGGAATTTGTTCAGGCGAGGATCGGCTTTTTGCGGATACATTATTCTATACTAAAACAGATGGGATAATTGGGTTAAAGTTTACTGACGGGAATTTGTGGTCGTTAATTAATTAAAATGGGAATTCACAAAAAAATAATCATAATATTATTTTAAAAGTATGATCAAGATTGATCAAAAATTATTGGATGAGATGAACCTGAAATCGCGATCTGCTAAAAGGGGCCGTGCCCATTATACATTTCACAAAACAGATGACGATACCTTGCAACGTATGTTGAATGCAATGCAACCGGGTACATATCTTCAGCCTCATAAGCATGAAAATCCAGATAAACGGGAGGTTTTTTTAGTTTTATCAGGAAAATTTCTTGTGGTTGAATTTGAAGAAAATGGGGACATTGCTGATCACTTGATCCTTGATGCCAGTAGTCAGCAGTTTGCTGGTGAAATAGCAGAGCGTAAATTTCATACTGTTATATGCCTGGCCCCTGATTCCATTGCTTATGAAATCAAAGACGGCCCTTATAAACCCATTGATGACAAAAATTTTGCCAGCTGGGCTCCTAAAGAAGGTGATCCTGGTTGTACTGAATATATCAATAAAATTCTCAAGGAATTAATTGTTCAGATTTCCTGATAAGGATTTTCAATTACTTTTGCATCACTTTAATAAAGTGTATTTTAAGAATTTAGAGATGACTCAGAAACCTTCAATACCGAAAGGAACACGCGATTTTTCTCCCATTGAAATGACACGGAGAAATTACATTTTTGATACTGTCAAATCTGTTTTTAAAACCTATGGGTATCAACCCATAGAAACACCTGCCATGGAAAATTTATCTACATTAATGGGTAAGTTTGGTGTGGAAGGGGATAAGCTGTTGTTTAAAATTTTAAATTCGGGTGATTACCTGGGTAAAATCCCTGAATCTAAATTTCAAAATCCGGTTTCTTCAGAATTTACTGGTTTTATTTCTGAGCGGGGATTGCGCTATGACTTAACGGTTCCATTTGCCCGTTATGTTGTACAACACCGGAATGATATTACCTTTCCTTTTAAACGTTTTCAAATCCAACCAGTATGGAGAGCTGATAAACCACAAAAAGGAAGGTACCGTGAATTTTTCCAGTGTGATGTGGATGTGATTGGAAGCAAATCATTGTTAAACGAAGCTGAATTGGTACAGATCATTGATGAGGTGTTCAATCAATTGAAAGTTAATAATATCATCAAGATCAACAATCGAAAAGTATTGCTGGGAATTGCTGAATACATTGGTGAAACGGAAAAGTTCACACATATTACTGTTGCTATTGATAAACTGGATAAAATTGGAATTGAGAAAGTAAAGGATGAGCTTTCCAGGAATGGAATTTCCAGTGAAGGTATTGGAAAACTTGAAAAGATCTTAAATTTTGAAGGTGATAAAAATCAGAAAATTAGTTATTTAAAAGACCTTCTCAAAAATTCCTCCACTGGAAATGATGGTATTCAGGAAGTGAGTGAGGTTTTTGAAATTTTAGATAGTTTGGAATTGAATTCAGAAATAGAATTTGACTTAACACTCGCAAGGGGGTTGAATTATTATACCGGAGCTATTTTCGAAGTGATTGCTAAAGATGTAAAAATTGGCAGTATTTGCGGAGGTGGTCGATACGATGACCTCACTGGCATTTTTGGATTGCCTGATGTTTCGGGAGTGGGGGTGTCATTTGGTGCCGACAGGGTTTATGATGTTATGCTGGAACAAAATCTATTTCCATCAGCAACTCAAACTACAACCCGGGTTTTGTTTGTGAACTTTGGTGAGAAGGAACAAAAATATTGTATAAACCTGGTGAATAAACTGAGAAAAGCTGGTATAAGCACAGAATTATTTCCTGATTCGGCCAAGATGAAAAAACAAATGAATTATGCCAATAATAACAATATTCCATTTGTAGCCCTCATTGGTGAAAATGAAATGAGCGAGGGAACTCTTACCGTGAAAGATATGGGAGCTGGTCAGCAGAATACTTATCAGAATTTGGATGAATTTATTATTCAATTAAAATCTTAAAATAATGTCAACGCACTATATCAGTTCTGATCTCCTCAATTTTGAGGATATAGATCAAATAATAAAACAAGGAAAAAAACTAGTACTTTCTGAGGAAGCCAAAGAGAACATCATAAAATGCAGAAACTATTTGGATCAGAAAATGGAAGCCATGACGGAACCCATTTATGGTATCAATACAGGTTTTGGTGCTTTGTACAACCATACTATTTCAATGGAGGATTTAAGCACTTTGCAGAAAAACCTGGTGATGTCGCATGCTTGTGGTATCGGTGATGAAGTTCCTCAGGAGATTGTAAAGTTGATGCTTTTATTAAAAGCACAATCTTTATCCTATGGTCATTCTGGTGTTCAGTTGGAAACTGTTCAGCGCCTCATCGACTTTTACAACCATGATATCATTCCTGTAGTATACCAGCTTGGCTCTCTGGGTGCTTCTGGTGATCTTGCTCCGCTGGCACATTTATCACTTCCACTGTTGGGAATGGGAGAAGTATATTACAAGGGTAAAAAAATGGAATCATCTGCTGTTCTCAAAGAATTGAATTGGGAACCCATTGAATTAAAATCGAAAGCAGGATTGGCCTTGTTAAATGGCACACAGTTTATGAGTGCTTATGGTGTTTATAACTGTTTAAGGGTTTTTAAACTATCCCGCCTGGCAGATGTGATCGGAGCCATTTCAT
>QMMZ01000110.1 GCA_003647525.1 Deltaproteobacteria bacterium
AGCAATTATAATCCCGATAAGCCCCATGGCCATAAATCCACCAAGTGAGGTCAGGTCACGTTTGGTTATCATTCCATAAACACTGCAAGTAATAAAAGTTGCAGAGCATATAAAGAATGTGGAAGTTATAGATGAGCTGGTATATACAAGAAAAATAAAAGATAGAGTTGCTCCGTTTAATACGGAATATACAACGAACATAGCTGTTGCAGTTGAAGCCTGTATCTTTTGCACCCTTGCGCTCAGGTAAAAAACAAGGCCAAGTTCGGCTATAATCAGGCCAAAAAATACAAGTTGATTTCCGAATATGAGGTTAGATAAAGTCTGGCTGTTTGATACATAGAATGCAACAAAACCCGTCAACCCGAGACCAATGGCCATCCAGTTGTAAACGCTGCGGATAAATTCATTAACCATTATATGGGTTTGCGGTTTGCTGTATGGAATAGAATTTTGCATATTACCTCCTGATATTTACGATATAATTTAATAATAACTGTTCAGCTAATTATAATAATAACACATTTTATATCTTATTCAAGAAATATGTCTGTTTAATGTATAACTTTAAATATAAATTAATAACTAACTTAAATAGTATGGTAATTTATTTTTTATATCCTGATCATCCTGTTAATCCTGTCAAAAAAAGTCTGCTGTATTGAAACCGGTTCAATTATATAAAAGCCTTTGTGAACTCGCAGAAAAACTTGATATTGAGGTGTCAGAGCAAAACCTGCGAAAAACAGGAGTTAAGGCGAAAAGCGGGTTTTGCAAGGTAAAAGGCAAGAATCTTTTTATCATGGACAAAAATATATCTGTGCAAAAAAAAATTAGAGTTCTTGCAGAGTTCTTAGGCAAAATGCCGCACGAAAACATATATGTCATGCCGGCTGTTCGCGATATTCTTGCCAATCAAAAAAGTAACCATTAACGGCTTGAAACTTGAAATTGGAAGGTAGAAATTGGGGGAGAACGGTACAAAAGCATGAATGCCAAATCTCCAATTTTTATGGATTGTTGCATGCATATTCGGCTTTTTGCTGAAAGTTTACATAATATACCTTATCAGACGTTGTTGAAATCCATTAAAATCCTTCTCAAGCAGAAGACACGAAAAACATTGAATGAAATTCTTATCTGTGATAATTTTAAATTAGAACATAAGCAGTTAGCTAAGAGCTAACCGCTAATGGCTAATAGCTTTTTCACAAAATTACCCGTATGAGCCAGAATACAAGAAAAATATATACTGTTTCCGAGTTAACATCGGAACTTAAAATATTACTTGAAGAAAGCTTTCCTTTTGTGTGGATATCAGGTGAAATATCGAATTTAAGCACACCTGTTTCCGGGCATTTTTATTTTACATTAAAAGATGAAAAAGCCCAGATAAGAGCTGTGATGTTTCGTGGCCAGAACAAAAAACTAAAATTTATACTTGAAGATGGCTTGAGCATTATTGGACTGAGCCGGATAAATCTTTATGAACCTCGTGGAAATTATCAAATTATATTTGAATATATCGAGCCAAAAGGTATTGGCGCTTTGCAGCTTGGATTTGAAAAACTAAAAAAATGTCTTTCCGAGGAGGGCCTTTTTGACGATAAATATAAAAGCCCCCTTCCCTTTTTGCCAAATAAAATTTGTATAATAACATCTCCAAGCGGCGCTGTAATTCATGATATTATAGATATTGTTCACAGGCGCTTTTATAATATTCCCATTGAAATTATACCTGTTAAAGTTCAAGGTGATAGCGCTGTTCAGGAAATTATTTCAGCTTTTGATATGATAAATATGCTTGCTGATTCTAAAGAAAGGGCGGATGTTGTAATTCTTGCACGGGGTGGCGGCTCCATAGAAGATCTTGCTGCATTTAATTCCGAGGAGGTTGCGAGAGCTATATTTGCATCAAAGCTTCCTGTAATTTCTGCTGTTGGCCATGAGACCGATTATACAATATCTGATTTTGTTGCTGATCTTAGAGCGCCGACTCCTTCTGCTGCAGCCGAGATTGTTGTTCCGCTTAAGAATGAACTCAAAAATAGATGCGATGAAATGTTTAAAAATTTAATCGCAAGAATATATAATAACGTTGACAAGTTAAATAATAGTTTAAACGAACTGAATAATCGCCTTGTTGATCCAAGAAAAAATATTCAGGATTTCAGACTAAGAATTGATGATTATATAAATAGGTTATTAAAATCTACATATAATATTATAGATAAACAGCGCTCCCAGCTTATATGGATGTCCAGAAGTTTATATGCAAATAGTCCTTATAAACATATTGATAACCTTAATGTAACGCTTAAACGATTAAATGATAACCTACTGTCATCTATAGGTATATATATACAAAACAGGCGTTCTGTGACAATTGTTCTTGCTTCAAGGCTGAATGATTTAAGTCCTGTTGCCATACTGGATCGTGGTTATAGTATAACGAGAACTATTCCTGGTGCAGTTGTTGTAAGAGATCCAAAAATGGTAAACTTAGGTCAGGAGCTTGAGGTAATGATCTCTAAAGGTTCTTTAATTTGTCGTGTAGAAGGAAAATCATATAATGGTCAAGATAAGTTTTGAAAAATCTTTGAAACAGCTTGAGCAGATAGTTCAGGAGCTTGAATCCGGAAATCTGCCCCTTGAGAAAGCTATGAAAAAATTTGAAGAAGGCGTTAAGCTTTCAAAATATTGTTCTGAAAAACTGGATGAAACTGAAAAAAAGATTAGTGTTTTATTGCATGATAATAAGGGTAATATAGCTGAGGAACCTTTCATGTCTAAGAATGAATCAAAAGATGATTAAAAATCCGGCATCCACTTTTGATCTGAATTCATACCTTATTTTAAAGCGTAAAAAAATTAATGCTTTTATTAATGAGATTCTGAATAATGCTGTAAATTCCAGCCGTATTGTTCAAGCAATGCATTATTCTCTTATGGCTGGTGGAAAACGAGTAAGGCCTATCCTGTGTATTGCCGCATCTGAGGCTGTTGGAGGAAATGCACATAATGTTTTGCCGGCAGCTTGCGCTCTTGAAATGATCCACACTTATTCTCTAATCCATGATGATCTGCCCGCAATGGACAATGACGATCTGCGAAGAGGAAAGCCAACATGTCACGTAGCATTTGACGAGGCTACGGCTGTTCTCGCAGGTGATGCACTTCTTACTTTGGCCTTCCAGATTCTTTCATCAATTAATTTAATTAATGAAAATAATTTATCAAACCGGCTGAGAGTTATACATAAAATTTCATTTGCTGCCGGGCACATCGGCATGATAGAGGGGCAGATGAGAGATATGGCATCAGAACGTACTTTGCTTTCTCTAAAAGAACTTAAAGATATGCATTCCCTGAAAACAGGAGCACTTATTGAAGCTTCAATATTTTCCGGCGCCCTGTTAGGGTGTGGAAGTCCGAAGCAGATTGATCAACTTGAAATTTATGCAAAAAATATAGGTCTTGCATTTCAGGTTACTGATGACATTCTTAATATCGAAGGCGATCCTGCTGTTATGGGAAAAGCTGTAGGCACTGATAATGCCCGGGGGAAAAGCACATATCCGTCTATAATGGGATTAAACAAATCCAAAGAATTTGCAAAAAAACTTGTACATAATGCCTTGCAAGCTCTTGATGCTTTTGATAATAATTCTGATTCTCTCCGGGCTATTGCGTGTTATATAATTGAAAGGAAGAAATAATAGTCAGTTGGATGCTATTCTCAAATCTAAGATTTTTAGCAATTAGCCTTTAGCTAAGAGCTAACCGCTAATGGCTAATAGCTTTTTCACAGTAATTCCGTGAAAATCCGTGGTGAAATATAGAATAAAGAGGTGTTATAATTGAGTTTATTAGAAAAAATTAATTCTCCTTCAGACTTAAAGACTCTTTCGCGATCTGATCTTCCAGTTCTTGCTGCTGAAATACGCAAAGTTATAGTTGATGTTGTATCTAAAAACGGCGGGCATCTGGCATCAAGCCTGGGTGCTGTTGAGCTTGCTATCGCAATCCATTATGTTTTTGATGCTCCTGATGATAAAATAATCTGGGACGTAGGTCACCAGGCTTATGCCCACAAGCTTATTACAGGACGCAGAGAACAGTTCCATACACTTAGACAATACCAGGGAATATGCGGATTTACACGCATGAGTGAAAGCCCTTATGATGCATTTTCAACTGGACACAGCAGTACATCAATATCCGCAAGCCTTGGCATGGCATGCGCCAAACGTTTAAAAAATGATAAATCAAAAGTAATAGCAGTTATAGGTGATGGTTCCATGACTGCCGGGCTGGCTTTTGAAGGACTAAACCAGGCTGGAGACATTCATAAGGATCTTATTGTTATTTTTAATGACAACGATATGTCAATTGCTCGTAATGTCGGTGCAATATCATCTCTATTAAGCAGAACATTTTCTGCAAAATATTTGCAGGATTTAAAAAAAGAGCTTGGAGATTTTCTTAAATCATTACCCAAAATCGGTAGTGATGTATATAAATTTGCAAAGCGTTCAGAGGAATCTTTAAAGAATTTAATAACTCCTGGAATACTGTTTGAAGCATTCAACTTTGAATATTTTGGCCCCATAAATGGTCACAAGCTTAATCATCTTATAGATATACTTAATAATATCAAACATCTTAAGGAACCTGTCCTTCTTCATGTTACTACAAAAAAAGGTAAGGGATACGCTCCTGCTGAAAAAAATCCAGTCTATTTTCATGGTGTTGGAAGTTTCGAGGTTAAGACAGGCAATTGTATTAAGGAAAAAGGCCATATTCCTACCTATACAGAAGTATTCGGCAATACCATGGTGAAACTGGCCGGAAAAGATAATAAGATTATTGCTGTAACTGCTGCTATGCCTGAAGGAACCGGACTGACTAAATTTGCAGAAACATATCCGGAAAAGTTTTTTGATGTGGGAATTGCTGAACAGCATGGTGTTACTTTTGCCGCAGGTTTAGCTGCAGAGGGATTTAAACCTGTAGTGGCAATATATTCTACTTTTTTGCAAAGAGCATATGACCAGATATTGCATGATGTATGCATAGAAGCGCTTCCGGTGATTTTTGCAGTTGATCGAGGGGGTATTGTCGGAGATGATGGAGCTACGCATAATGGTTCATTCGATTTATCTTATCTCAGGAGCCTTCCCAATATGGTAGTGATGGCCCCAAAAGATGAAAATGAATTGCGTCAAATGCTTGTAACTTCTCTGAGCCATAATGGACCAATTGCCTTTCGTTATCCGCGTGGAAGAGGGACAGGTGTAAATATTTCAGAGGACATTGTTCCTTTGCCGATTGGTAAGGGAGAAGTCCTTAAAGAAGGCAAAGACATACTTATATTGGCTATAGGCAGACCGGTTTGTGAAGCTCTTTCTGCGCATTCAAAGTTAGCTGAAGAACATAATATATTATCTACTGTTGTAAACTGTCGTTTTGTAAAGCCTCTTGATGTTGAATTGATAACTTCTCTGGCAAAAAAAATACCGAGAATAATAACTATTGAAGAAAATGTGCGACAGGGCGGATTTGGGAGCGCAGTCCTTGAATGCCTGAATGATGAAGGAATAACTTCATTTCACCTTAAACGTATAGGTATACCTGATATTTTTGTCGAGCACGGCCCGCAGGAACTTCTCAGATCTAAATATAATATAGATGCATCCTCCATAGTAAATGCCGCCAGGGAACTTATGAATCAATGTTAAGAAGGGTTTACAGTTCACGGTTGCCGGTTTACAGTTAACAGTTTTATGTTTTGAACAGCCGTAAACTGTGAACCGTGAACCGTGAACCTGACAAACCTGAGTATTATTTGGAGGATTAAAATTTGAGCCTGACACAAAAATTGGGCAAAAAAAGGGGTTTTGCAAAGGTCTCAAAGAAGGCAAGGCTTGATGTGCTGCTTATTGAAAAAGGATTGGTATCAAGCCGGCAACGCGGCCGTGCTTTGATAATGGCAGGCAAGGTTTATGTAAATAATCAGCGAATAGATAAACCAGGAGTTCTTGTAGCTAAAGATGATAATATTATTCTGAAAGCAACAGATATTCTATATGTCGGCAGGGGTGGTCTAAAGCTTGAAGAAGCATTAAAATCTTTTAAAATAAAAGTTGACGGCCTTGTATGTCTCGATGTGGGCGCATCTACCGGCGGGTTTACAGACTGTCTGCTGCAGCATGGCGCGGCTTGTGTTTTTGCCGTAGATGTCGGATATGGGCAGATAGACTGGAAGCTGAGGCAGGATCCAAGAGTTGTTGTCATAGAACGCACAAATATTCGGAATATGTCTGCTGATACCCTGCCCCAACTCGTGGATCTCATTACTATAGACGTTTCCTTTATTTCCCTCAAAATTGTTGTACCTTCAGTACTTAAGTTTTTAAAACAAGATTCCAGAATTATTGCGCTGATAAAACCACAGTTTGAAGTTGGTAAAGGCAAGGTCGGAAAAGGCGGTGTGGTGCGCGATTCTGCTCTTCATAATGAGGTTATAAAGGATCTCTCGGAATTTTTTACTAAAACAGGTCTGAAATGCGAGCCAGTCATTCCTTCTCCAATACTTGGGCCTAAAGGAAACAAGGAGTTTTTTATTTCTCTATACTTTCAGATAAATAATTTCACTGCGTTATCAGTCGTCGACGTATAA
>QMMZ01000111.1 GCA_003647525.1 Deltaproteobacteria bacterium
ACCTCCTACATCAATATACATGGTTAGTTTCTCAGGATGCTCAAAGCCAATTTTATTGGTTCTGCGGATGATATTCGCTTCGGTGATTCCATCAATTGTCCTGACATTAAACCCCGCTTCTTCCTTTATTCTTTGAAGTACTTTCAGCCCATTTTCAGCTTCCCGCATAGCAGCAGTAGCGCATGCATCATAAGCTATGGGTTTATAAACCTCAATTAACAACCGATAAGCATGCAAGGTTTTTATTAATTTGTCAGCCCTTTTATCGGTAATACGGTTAATGTTATAAACGTCTTTACCCAATCGTGTAGGTATTCGAACCAGGGTGGCTTTTTCAACAAATATTTTGTGCTCTATTTCAAACACATTGGCAAACAGTAAACGTGCTGCATTGGATCCAATGTCAATGGCTGCAAATAACATGTTAATCTAATTTCAGGGTTCTTGTTTTAATTTATTTTTGAAATATTCATAAGTCTCAAACTGAGCCCTTATTTTTTTCTTTGATTTTGTTTTACGGTATTTATTGATCTCATTCGCTCCACTTATCCTGGCCTTGCAGTTATCTTTCAACTGAATTTGGATAATATCCCATAATTCTTTCCGAATATCTTTGTCATAAATGGGTGTAATAACTTCAATCCGGTGATCCAGATTTCTTGGCATCCAGTCAGCCGAGCCAATGTAATATTGATTATTCCCTTCATTACAAAAAATAAACACCCTTGAATGCTCCAGGAAACGATCGATGATACTGATCACTTCAATATTGTCGCTCAAGCCTTTTATGCCAGGAATCAAAACACAAATTCCCCGAACGATCATCTTTATTTTCACTCCTGCCTGGCTGGCTTCATAAAGTTTCCGCACCATTTTTTTATCAACGATGCTGTTTAATTTAATGATTACCCATGCATCTTTTCCTTCTTTAGCATTTTTAATTTCGTTGTTTAAAGCACCAATAAAAAACTTACGGGCCTGGAAAGGAGCCACAATAAGTTCCTTGAATTCGGGTGGTGTATAACGGGTCTCAAACAGCTGAAATACTTTATCTACTTCGGAAGCAACTGCCTGATTGGCTGTCAACAAGCTATCATCAGCATATACATTAGCTGTAGATTCATTAAAATTACCAGTACTGATATTGGCATAAAAAACTTCTTGCTCATCTTCAATGCGCTTTATGCAAATCAATTTACTGTGTACTTTATAACCTGGAATTGTGGGAACTATTTTCACACCTTCATCATGCAATTTTCCAGCAAGGATAATATTGGCCTCTTCATCAAAACGAGCTTGAATTTCAAGAAATACTGTTACCTTTTTGCCATTTCTTGCAGCGTTAACCAAAGCATTCACCACATTCGAATAACGGGCAGCCCGGTAAAAAGTCATCTTAATCTCAGTGACTTTAGGATCAATGGATGCTTCGCGCAAAAAATCAAGAATATATTTAAAGGACTGATATGGAAAATGAACCATAATATCCTTTTCTCTTAACAACTTAATGATGCTGGTATTGGGGGAGATATCCTTATGTGGCAAAGGTGGAAATGCCGGGTAAAGCAATTCTCCTTCTCCTATCTTTGGAAAAGACATAAAATCCTTAAAGTTATGGTAGCGACCTCCACCCCTCAAATTGTCCTCACCCGAGATTTTCAATTTTTTGGTAATCTTTTTTAAAAACTTGAGAGGAATATCGTTGTCATATACAAATCGAACCGGCTCTCCTTTTTTACGCTGTTTCAGGCTATCGCTCATTTTCTCCAAAAAGCTCTTGGAAATATCCGCATCAATATCTAACTCAGCATCACGTGTAATTTTTATGGTAAAAGCATTGAATGTATCAAATCCAAACAATGCAAAAATATCCTCGAGACAATAACGGATCACATCATCTAATAACATGAGATAATGATTGTTTCCCTTACTTGGAAGGATCAAAAACCGAGACATAAATTTTTGAGGAACCTTTATCAGGGCAAAGTTATCATCCTGGGTATGGTTCGAACATTTAAGTTCAACTGCAAGGTATATTGAACCATCTTTTATGGAGGTAATCTTTTGAAAATTATCCAGCATCATCGGAAAAAGATATTGCCGCATCTGTTCCTGGTAAAAAAGCTTTACAAATTTCCCCTGCTCTTCATCAAGCTCATTTTCATTCAAAATATAAATGCCTTTATTGGCCAAATCCTTCACAATAGAAAAGTACGTGTCGGTAAAAAGTTTTTCCTGTTCGTTTACTATATCCTTAATCTGGTTTAAAACCAGTTTTGCTTCATTTGCAGCATTTATATTGGTTTGCTCAAGTTTGGCAAATCGACTCAATGAGGCCACCCTAACCCGGAAAAACTCATCACGGTTATTAGAAAATATTCCTAAAAATTTAATCCTTTCAATGAGCGGTGTTGTAGGATCAATAGCTTCCTGCAAAACCCTGGCATTAAAATGAAGCCAGCTTATTTCTCGGTTTATAATATTATTTTTCGAATAAGATTCAAGTTCGTTTTCTGGCATTTATTCAAGTATTAAAAAACTAAAATAATCCACTTTTCTTTTCCCTAAGCAATCTGGGTGTGATTACAAATTTAACTTTTTTTTGTGCATTGATAAAATCCTCCCATTTATCCGTATCAAATTTAATACATACAACAGCCGACGTGGGAAGCCAGTCAATTTTACTTGGCAGGAAATAATTAGCCAGCGAAGTAAATGTTGGATTATGACCAAATATCATTACCGAATCGATCTCATCTGGTAATTCATATAATTGGTCAAAAACACTATCAATATTTCCATGATAAATGCTTTTTGAGATTTGAATATTTTCTTCCGGATACGTTAATCCTTTAGCAATGATGGAAGCAGTTTGCAGGGCTCTCACAGCATGTGAAGATATCATCAAATCCACAGTGTAACTATTATCGACAAGGTAATCACTTACCAATTCTGTGCGTTTTATTCCTTTTTCTAAAATAGGTCTTTCATGATCTGCCAAACCCTGGTGATCCCAGGATGATTTAGCGTGACGTACAATATATAATGTCTTCATTTTTTTAGTTTTGTTTTTTGTGGAAGAAATAAAAAATGATCAGATCCTTGATGACTGGCATCCAATAGTTAATATTCCATATTGGCTAAAAGCAGAAGTTACAGGAAACTGATAAAAACCTACTAATCCAAAGAAGGAAAATTAATATCATCCTGAACGACAAATGCATTTGGATAATCCTGTTCAATTTCATTGAGAAACTTCTCGGCTTCCATTTTACTAAGATAATCCCCTATTCTCACTTTATAATAAGGCTCTTGAAAAATCAGATAACAAGGCACATTTGCATACTTATTTACAAATTCCGATTTAGCTTCAATGGCCAAACGTTTTGAATAATTGCCGGCTTCAAAAAAGATATTGATACGCCATCCTTCAATTTGCGGATCTTGTTCATTGAGTTCAATATGTATATTCAATAAAGTATCAATTCTGTCATCCTGTATGACCTGCACATTTCCTTCATCTTGCGAATAGCTGAATGTAAAGAGGAAAGCAAAAAATAATAAAATAAAAAATCTTTTCATATACGTTAATTACCTGGCTGAACCCTGATATATTCCTTGGCATGTACACTCAACACCGGAATGGGCGAATGATTAACCATTTGCTGGGCATAAGCCCCCAGGAACAAATTGGCTGTTGTTAATTCCTGTTCTGTCATAATAGCAATGATATCAGCATTTATTTCTTTTGCATAATTGATAGTCGAATTTGTGATGTTATCAGCATCCACCTTTTCAATTACAAAATTAACGTTTTCTTCCTCAAGGTATTTTTTAACTTGCTTGGTATAATTATCTACTTTATGCCTTACTGCTTTTATAGTGGTAGAATAAAGCGAGAGGATATGCAATTGCGAACCAAATTGTTTAGCCATTTTTGTAGTAAATGTTAACTTTTGCCTGGTTTCTAATGAACTGTCAATGGGAATAACGATTTTACCCAATACATCTGAAAATTCATAATTGGTTCTAACCGTGATAACAGGACAAGGAGCATAAGTAACAATCCTGTATGCATTGCTACCAATCCAAAACTCTTCAAAACCCGTAACACCATGGGTTCCTGCAATCACGAGCATGGCATCACTGTACTTAGCCTGGTTGGCAATCTCAACATGCACCTTTCCTTTTCGGATCTTAAAATTAAATTCTCCATCTATTAATAGTGATCTGTATTTTTCAATGATCTCTTCAAAATTTTCAGTAATTTCTTTTCTGCTACCACTGGCCAAATCAGGATAAACAGATTCATCAGTTCGGGTATTATCAACCCAAACAAGCAAAATATTGGCTTTAACTTTATTGGCCACATTGATGGCATATTCCAAAGCATGTAATGAACATTTGGAAAAATCGGTTGCAACGATAATTTGTTTCATGGTTTCGATTATTTAAATCCATTTGCTAAGATACAAAATTTTTATTTGATTACTTTTGTTTGATAAAATAGTTTGAAGTGAATGAATGAGAATCTGGATCCCAGCGGTAACCAACTAACCAATACAGAGTTAGAAATTGAAAAGGTATTAAGGCCTTGTGTCTTTGAAGATTTTGCAGGTCAGAAAAATATAACTGATAACCTTAAAATTTTCGTGGAAGCAGCCAAATTAAGAGGCGAATCGTTGGATCATGTTCTATTACATGGCCCCCCGGGATTGGGAAAAACAACTTTATCATATATCATTGCAAATGAGCTGGGGGTTAATGTAAGAGTAACTTCAGGACCTGTTTTGGATAAACCTGGTGACCTTGCCGGATTGCTAACCAACCTCGAAGAAAACGATGTTTTGTTTATTGATGAAATTCATCGCTTAAGTGCTGTTGTTGAGGAATATCTTTACAGTGCCATGGAGGATTACAAAATCGATATCATGATCGAAACTGGTCCCAATGCACGAAGTGTTCAAATTACATTGAATCCTTTTACTTTAATTGGTGCAACTACCAGGTCAGGTTTATTGACGGCTCCATTACGTTCACGATTTGGGATCAACTCCCGGCTTTCTTATTATAATTCGGCCACTCTCAAACATATTGTCAACCGTTCGGCTGATATTTTAAAAGTGCGTATTACCGATGAGGCAGCAGGTGAAATCGCCCGAAGAAGTCGTGGTACACCACGTATTGCAAATCTATTGTTAAGGCGGATCAGGGATTTTGCTCAAATCAAAGGAGATGGAAAAATTGACATGGAGATTTCTCTGTATGGTTTGTCAGCATTGAATGTGGATAAAAATGGCCTGGATGAAATGGACAACAAAATCATTTCAACCATCATCGAAAAATTTAAAGGCGGTCCTGTTGGACTCACAACTATTTCTACCGCTGTTGGTGAAGATTCCGGAACCATTGAAGAAGTCTACGAACCATTTTTAATCCAGGAAGGCTACCTTATGCGAACACCCAGGGGAAGGGAAGTTACCGAGTTGGCTTATACCCATTTGGGCAAATTTAAAACCCGCGACCAGGATAAGTTGTTTTGATAAATTTTTAAAATGAATGAACGCTAATACCTTTACGATCAACAATAAACATCTATGGGCATTGGCAATAATTGTACTTACCTGTCTTGCCTATATTCCAGTCTTTACAGATGGATTTACCAATTGGGATGACAATATTTTTGTTACTTCAAATGAATTGATCCGGTCATTTTCGTGGTTTAATATAAAGACATGGTTTACCCAACCTTTTGTTGGACAATACCAGCCCCTGGTGTTGCTCTCATTTGCAATTGATTATTCAATAAATGGCTACGACCCTTTGGTTTTTCATATATCTAACTTGTTGTTTCATCTGGTCAATACTTTTCTTGTTTTTAAATTTATTGATCTACTTTTCAAAAATACCTTTGTATCGCTTTTAACGGCTTTACTATTTGGGATCCATACATTAAATGTAGAATCGGTTGCCTGGATAACGGAACGGAAAAATGTATTGTTTACCCTATTTTATTTAGGATCACTTATTTGTTACCTGAAATACCTGGATAAGAATAATTTCAAATACTTTCTTTCTACTTTGATTTTATTTGTTATTTCACTGGCTTCAAAATCAGCTGCTGTTACTTTACCTGTTGTATTGGTATTAATTGATTATATCTACAGAAGAGATCATTTTAAAAAACTGGTTTTGATAGAGAAAATACCGTTTTTTGCCTTGTCTCTTTTTATTGGAATTTATACAATCATTGCCCATCAGCAATATGGTGCATTATCTAATGCAACGGGATATTCTTTTTGGATGCGGATGTTAATTTCAGCCCAGGCATTGATCTTCTATTTTGAAAAATTAGTTCTACCAGCTAACCTTTCAGCTTATTATCCACTCCCACAAGACCTTAAAAACAGACTCCCTCAATTAATTATTGGTTTTGTTTTTATGTATGGAATAATCATCAGTTCGGTTGTTATTGCTATTAAGAAGAGAAATAATTTCATCCTTTTTGGTCTTGGGTTTTTTATCATTAACCTGGTATTGTTTATCATTCCTGCCGGAGTGCCTGTCCTAACCACCGACCGCTATACTTATGTTCCTTTTATCGGGATCTTTTTAATCATGGCGTACGGATTATACATTATTATTAATAAGACTTCAAA
>QMMZ01000112.1 GCA_003647525.1 Deltaproteobacteria bacterium
CGGTATTCCTGCATTTTTCCACTTAATACATAAGCTTCACCTTTATTTCCAGGCCTTACCATGTAGGTTGTTGTAGCATCAAATTTATCCTTAGTCGGAACATCTCTAAGTATCAAAACCTTTTTCTTTATACCATGTATTACGGTATCTTGATAATAAAGATCATAAACCTCGTCTTCATCTTTTCTATCAGCAACTTTTACTAACTCCAATTTTTGATTTTCAAGATAATCAACCATTTCGTCAGATTTACTTCTCACATTCTGAGCCTCTTTCCAGAAAGGTCCTACTTTCTCCTGGTTCATTGTATACTGGTTTTCAAAAGTGGTATACATCTGACGTGATTTTGCTGCAGTACTTGCATGCGTTGATTCCATCGATTTATTAACCACCAAAAAAGCATCCAAAATTTCTTTCGATACATTTAAAGCCAGCAATGCCGTAAGGACCAGGTACATCATGGCAATCATTTTTTGCCGTGGGGTTTCCTTATATCCAGCCATTTTCTTGTTTTTTTTAGTTTAATAAATAATTGTTTATTAACGATCTCATTTCTTTTAACCGTTAATATTCATGGCTGTCAGCATATTTCCATATACCTTATTCAGGGAACTCATCCTTTCAGATAAAGTTGCCATCTGATCTGTAAATTGTGATGTTGAAACTGTCGATTTCTCAAGCTTTTCAAGGAATAAATTCATAGTTCCCTGCAGTTTATCAGTTGACTCAACAGCCTGGTTAGTTCCCTGCAATTGAATCTCATATATAGCGTTTAAAGCGGCTAAGTTTTCCGATATTTTTCGTAATTGCTGATTGTATGCATCTCCTTCTACTGCTGTAAAATCTAAAGCTGATACTGATTTTGACAGGATCTCAGCTGATTTTGCGTAGCTGTTAGCAAGAATTTGAGCTGATTCGGTAGCATCTTTTACGGTCTCAGCAAATTGTTCAGTTGTATTCATATCACCCTTAAGAATGTCAGATGCCTGAACGTATGCACTGGCTAGAGAACTTGCACCATCTTTTACAGATCTAAGACTTTCACCGTATTCATTTGTTGCTTCGACATCATTTGCAACAGCTTCTCCAAATGCTTTAGCCGATGAACTAGCTGATGTAAGATTTTCTGTAAAATCACTTGCCGCAACACTTGCATCTGAAAGCTTGCCAAGATGACTGGCATTTTCGGAAAGTTTTTCCATGCCCGCACCTAATTTCTCAATTACATCCTGATCTACTTTTGCTTTTTCAAACATATCATCAAGTTGTTCAGTTGGCGATTTTCTTCTTTTAAGTTCGGTTCCTTCAATACCATGGTACATTCCTGCTAATTCAGGATAAACCATGCTCCAGTCAGGTTCAGTAAAAGGTGGTTCAAATGCTGAGAAGAAGAAGATAAGTGCTTCTGTCCCAAGACCGATTATAAGCATAATATCCGCTCCCGGATAATGGTTAATTTTAAATAAAGCACCAATCAAAACAACTGATGCACCAAGGCCATATACTTTGGCCATAAATTGTCTGTAACGTCTTGTTCTTGTAAAATCAAATAAGCCCATGATAATTTTTTTTACTTTATTTTGTTTGGTTTTTAATTCTAATTGTATACGCGAGATGCCTTGTTAGGGTTATCTCCCTTGTTTCTACCTAGATAAGGCTGAACAGTTCTAAATCCAATATAAGATTTGGTTGTGTCTTCATATTCATATGCCCTGGTGGTTAATTGAATATAATATGCAATATCTTTCCAGGAACCACCGCGAACAACTTTTCTTTTCATAACCGGCGGATCATCCTCTTTTGAATTATAGGTATAATTAGGATTCATGTCCCAGGTAAAGTTGTAGGATAATGGATCAAATGCGCTACTGGTCCATTCTGCAACATTCCCTGCCATATCGTAAAGCCCCCAATCATTTTCAGGGAAATGCGCAACAATTAATGTACGCAAACCTCCGTCTGCCAGATAATTACCTCGTAAAGGTTTAAAGTTGGCCAGGAAACAACCCTTTTCGTTTCTGGTATAAGGACCTCCCCAGGGATAAGGATTAAGTGAATATCCACCTAATGCAGCCCATTCCCATTCGGCTTCAGTAGGGAGCCTGAATTCAGCAAGGGAAGTTTCTCCTTTCTTTGAACTCAAATAACTGTTCAGAAACTCTGTTCTCCAGATACAGAAAGCCCTTGCCTGTTTCCAGTTAATACCCACAACCGGATAGTGGTCGTAAGCAGGATGCCAGAAATATTGTTTGGTAAGTGGGTCATTGAATGAATAAGTATAATCATGAATCCAACATAAAGTATCAGGATACACTGCTATTGTTTCTTTTCTCACGTAAACTGATCTGTCACGTAGTCCCTGCGGCCGGTTTGCCAAACCGCCATCTCTGTAATCGCCTCCTTCTGAGAAATCTTTTTTTGCAGCGGCATGTAAGTCAACCCAATAATATTCATACATCAACTTACGTGTATCTATTTCTTTTCTCCTAAAATACCTTTCATGAACAGGTAAATACATTTCTTCCAGCGCGTCTCTTATATCCTGGTCTTCACTATTCCAATCAATTTCTGTTTTCCAGTTTAGATATGGCGGATCATAAATCTCACCTGTTTTCAGATTTTCTTCTATCAGGTACTCTTCAGGTCTTACATCACCTAATATAGTCCTTGCAATTGAATCCTTTACCCAGTAAACAAATTGCCTGTACTCATCATTGGTAATTTCTGTCTCATCCATATAAAAAGCCGCTACAGAAACCGTTTTGGGTTGTGTTAAATAACTATGTGTTATGTCCTCATTTGCACCACCCATAGTGAAACTCCCCTGTGGGACAAATGCCATTCCATAAGGATCGGGTTGATAAAATGGCTTTGATTTTGGTCGGGTACCAACAAGTTCTCCGTTCCCTGAACTATTACAACTTCCCAAGAAAACAACGATAGACAAGTATAAAATCAGTTTTTTCATTATTATCATAATTGATTTATTGCAAATCTTCATTAAAATTAACCGCCAAAAATAAAAAATAAAACTCTAAATCTTATCTTCTTTAATTTATATCTTGTTTTTTACAAATAGCGCGTGTTTTTATAACTGGTTTTCGATTTATCTGCTTTTAACCTAAAGCAATAATTTAATGCAATTTCATGGCTTCCCGGAACCCCTAACCCCATGATATTCACATCGTATGCATATCCGATGCTAAAATCTTTCACTCTCACCCCAACCAGTATGCCAACCGATTCCTGGTAACGATAATTCAAGCCACCCCAAAACCGGGTATTGTATTTAACGGTGGCTGATATATTATATTGTGTTGATGCTAAATCACTTTGAACCAGAGCCGATGCTTCAATTTCAAACTTAGGATTTCCTGGTATTACAAAAATGTATCCTCCGGTAATAAAAAATGTTCTGTCGGTTTTATACTGAATTACATTTTCTCCTGTACTTAGGTTTTTACCATGAGACTCCAGAATATTGACTGCCGACACTCCAAAATAATATCTTCCTGCTGAACTGAGAAATATTCCAAAGTTTGCATCAAACAGCATATCACTGGTTTCGGAGGTTAAACTTAAGGCCGGGTCACCTTCAACTACTGGTTTGAATTTTGAAAAGTCAATTGTTCTGTTGGTTAAGTTAAAACCAGCACCGATTCCAAGTGTTGCAAAAGATAAATCGGCATGAAAAGAATAGGCAAGTTGCACCCCAATATTGGTTTCAAACCCAAGTTTATCCTGGATTACAGAAGCTCCAATTCCACCGTGTAATACCCTTATTGGTGAATCAACAGTTAGTAAAAAGTCTTGGGGAGCAACTTTATTTCCGTCGGCATCTTCAAAGCCTGACCATTGCTGTCGCATTAATCCATTAACACATATTCCATCACTCATACCTGCAAATGCAGGATTTGAATACATATAAGTATACTTATACTGCGTAAAAATGGGCAATTGCTGGGCATAAATACCCGTTGAAAGCATAAGATTACTAACAAGTAATATGTAGAAAAAGTGACGTTTCAACCTCATTTTTAATGATACGCTAAAGTAAAAAAATTCTAACTAATAACTTATACAGGCCTCTATTTGTTGTACACAAAGCAAATTATTCTTAATTCTTTACCAATTAAGAATACTTCAAAATTATAATTGCATTTTCAATCCAAACTCTTTCAATTTTTTATAAACTGGCCCTTCAGGTGTTAATATACTTTCAAATAAGCAAAAGCTATTGACTGTATCTTCTTGATATAACAAAGGTTTATGTCTATCAATAGTTCTTTTCAAGTGTTTTTTATTATGAACATTTTTAATTCTTCCAATAGTAATATGTGGTACAAAATTCTGACGGTCGCGCTTAAAACCCACCTCATCCAGTTTATTCAGAATTTCATTGGCGAATTCCGTGATTTGCGGATTATTTTCAATTCCTACCCAAATAACCCTGGGATTATATCTGCTACCAAAAATGCCCAGATTTTCTATTTTAAGTTTTATAGGCTGCGTGTTTAATGAAATATTCTCAAGTGTATTACTAATATCAGTGATGAGTGATTCATCAGTTTCTCCTAGAAATTTTAATGTGAAGTGAAAATTGTTTTCATTTACCCACTTTATTTTTTCATTAGCCAAATCTTTTTTCAAGCTATAATAGGTATTCAAAAAGCTCGGGCCGGGTTTTATTTTTATCGCTATAAATAAACGTTTCATATAAGAATATTCAATATGGCAAATGTATCATTTATTCAATTTTTTTTACATTTGTAGGCTCTTTGAAGTGTTGGAAGGTCTTTTTAATGATCACCTACGCCAAGGCTTCGGCGATCGGAGGGGGATTAGCTCAGTTGGCTAGAGCGTTTGACTGGCAGTCAAGAGGTCATCGGTTCGATTCCGATATTCTCCACAAAGTAGATCAGGCAGTTACATTGTTTTAGAATGTAGCTGCTTTTTTATTTGCAAGCACTTTTCTTTTTATGCGCTATTATATACTCCATACTTAACTTAGTAGAGCCAGTCAACAAAGAACTTTTTTTATTCTTCAACCCTAAAAACTTTATCTTTTTCTATTTTAATCTTAAAAGGTATTGTTAATTTGCCAACAAATTTCAGATTCTTTGTTTTGTTAAGCCAGCCAATCGCAAAAAAATCATTTTTGTTATCATGCAATAATCTGATATCATACATTTCATCCTCATTTCCAAGAATAACACCATTATCATTTACCGGTTTATAATTTCCAAACAGCTTATCGGAATAATAACAATGTAATCCGCCAAACGATCCTTTTTCTTTTGCAAAATTTGGTTCATAATTACTTTTGTGAGTTGAGAAAAACAAATAATAAAATCCTTTATGAAAAATTACCTGAGTAGTTTCAATTTCATCATAAACCCCCGGGTAGAAAATTGGAGGTAATGTTTTCCATTCCAGTAAATTATTTGATTCTGCAAGCGCAACACATCCATTATATTCTCTCCTGTGATCAGCATATCTGGCTGAGATTGTCATGTAATATTTCTTTGATTTTGGATCTTGAAAAATAAATGGATCACGCCATGCTCCGATTTTATTTAATTTATTTTTTTGATTGTCGATATAATAATACTTTTCTGCTTCCAGAATGGGATTGTTTTTTACTTTTTCCCATTTAAGCAAGTCATTAGAAACAGCTAATCCAATTTTTTGAATCCATTTTCTGTCTTTGCTTTTGTTTCTACCGGTATAAAACATATAATATTTTTCATCCTTTTTGATAACACTCCCTGTCCATAATGCTAAATTGTCCCAGGAGTCATTTTTTCCTGGCTCTAATGATGTTGCCAGTTCTTTCCAATGAATTAAATCTTCAGAAACAGCATGACCTATAGTAACATAACTGTTATGTCTATCCTCTGGGTCTTTGGAAGGAGTAGCTTGTAAATAAAAAATATGGAATCTATTATTATCTTTGATTAACCAACTATCCCACAATAATTTACCTTTCGGAGAATAATTTATGTCCATAATAGATGAAATTTTCATGATAGCATTTAATGCATAGTACCTACCTGTGGATAAATAATCGAGTTGCCGTACTGTTATTGTCTTGCAATGAAATGAAGTAGCTGCCAGGTGACAAATTCTCCAAATTCAGTTCTTCACGAACAACACCTCTGTTGTCAGTCATCGTCTTTTGCCTGAGAAGGATTTGTCCTGGTAAAGAAGTAACCGTTATTTCGACAGTCCGGTAAGGAATGGTGTTCGCTTCAACATTCAGCTTACCACATGAAGGATTTGGGAAAATCTTCAAATCGCTAATCGACAATGGTCTATCAAAAATGGATGAAATTTCTTCTGTGTAAATTTTCTTCACCGCTTCATGAGATATGCCATAATTATAAATCCTCACTTTGTCGAGTTTACCATTATAATTAAAACCGCTTTGATCGGGTAAGGACTGACCAAAAACAAGATCGTAGGTTGTGGTGTTGATTTGCCCAGCAAAAGGTTTAAATCCATCCAATTCGCCATCCAGGTAAACCAGGCAATCTTTTCCATTGTACAATACTACAATGTGATACCAAATATCTTTATTAAGTTTGGTTTCAGAATCAAGGTCGATGATACCTTCAGAACCATTGATAGTAAAACGGAGATACTC
>QMMZ01000113.1 GCA_003647525.1 Deltaproteobacteria bacterium
CGCCCAATTATATCGATTTGGTTACCCTAAAATCAAATATTGGAGAGAGTGATATCAATGCACAGGGACAATTGGAAAATTACCTTGCATATGTTTTTACAAGTGGCATTATTAAAGGTAATCTGATTACCAGCTCCAGACAGTTTGATATATCTACCTTCCTTCCACAAGAATCAGCTGAAAGACAATCAGACTCAACCTATTTGCCGGATAGTTTACCGAGTGAAATAATCGTTATTCCTCCAAATATAAACTTTGAGATAGCATCCTCTTTTGACAGGTTGATCTACGATAATATCGTTATGGGAAATGTTTCAGGACGGCTTGCAATCAGAGATCAAAAACTTGAAATTAAGGATTTGAATATGAATGTTCTTGATGGGGAAATGACTGTTAACGGCTTATACAATACCTTTATTCCTGATCAGCCTGAAGTAGATTTTGATATTCAAATGACCAACATCAATATTCAAAGAACTTACAGCACATTGCGTTTGATGAATACGTATGCACCCATTGCACGGAAAACATCAGGGTTTCTTTCCACACACTTAACAATGAACACCAAATTGGATAAGAAGATGGAGCCGATATACCAATCAATGACAGGAAGCGGAAACATGATAACTTCAGAAATAAAAATTGAAGGGGTGAATTCATTGGAACAAATTGCTGAGGTGTTAAACTTAAAAGATCTGAACAACCCGCAATTGAATAACGTTTCAATTAATTATGAATTTGTTGAAGGCAAAATACTGATAAAACCATTTAAACTACAATATGACGATTTTGTAGCCAATGTTGCTGGATGGACCAGTTTTGACCAATCTATTGATTATGTAATGGACCTGAATATTCCACGCGAAAAATTTGGTAGTGCTGTAAACAATGTCATCAGCGATTTGGTTCACCAGGCTGCATCACGTGGTACTCGTTTTAGTATTGGCGATACTATTTCATTGGATGTACTCATTGGAGGCACGGTGACTGATCCACAAATAACAACAAATTTAAAAGAAACCGGTATTAATTTGCTTGATGATGTGAATGCTCAGATAAAAGAGGAAATTAAAGTCAAAAAACAGGAAATTACTAAAGAAACCCGTGAACGAGCCCAGCGCATAATGAGTGATGCAGATAAACAAACAAAACGTATGATAGCTGTGGCAAAACGTCAGGCAAAAGAATATAGAAAAAAAGCTTCACAGTCAGCACAAAAAATAAGGGACGAAGCTGACAGGCAAACTGCCGCCATTGAGCTGGAGGGCGAGAAGAAAGGATCCTTAGCAGCGGCTGCTGCAAAAGAAACCGCAAAAGCATTACGAAAAGAAGCTAACTTACAGGCAGAAATGATTGTACAGGAAGCTGAACGTAAAGCACGTCAAACAATTAGCAAAGCTGAAACTGAGGCTGATTATATCAGGGCCAGTGCCAAAAGAGAGGTTGATAAAATGCTGGGCAGACGATAAACAGTTTTAATAAATCGCTTAAACTATTTCTCCGGTTTTTCGTCAATGCAGTTTAATCTCAACATTTCCAATAATTATCTTTATTTTTATTGCAGTTTGATAATTTTATTGTTTGGAACAAATGTTCGGGTTTTCTCTTTTTCACCACAGAATCATTTCTTTTCTACTATGTCTGTTCCTGGTAGGGGGACTATCTATATTGATCCCAATAAATACTTCTGCACAAACTGATGAAGTTTGTTATGATTACTCAAATAACCGGGCTGAAAAGGTTTATGAAAAAGCGATCAAATCGTACCGTCAGCGAACTTACTCCGAGTGTATCAGGCTACTTAATGATGTGATTGCCATTGAACCCAATTATGTAGATGCCTATTTTGTTTTAGGACTTATATACATCAAAGAAAACCGAATGAACCTGAAAGCAGCCTGCGAAAACTTCAACCTGGTTATTGAGCTTTGCCCCGATTATGATATTTACACTTATTATCACCTGTCGAGAATAGCTTATGGTGCGCGGGAATATCAGGCTGCTTATGACAATATAAATAAGTTTCTTGAAGATGTTGACTTAATTAAATCCGATATAGACTATGAAGAGGCTGTAAGGTTACTGGATTTTTCAAAGTTTTATATTGACATTCTGAATAATCCTGTTCCTTTTAATCCACATCCGGTTCCCGGTATTTCAACCGAATATGATGAGTACCTTCCAATTATTTCTCCTGACAATGGAATGGCTCTTTTTACCAGAAAAATGCAGTCCCCTCCTACCCGCGATGATATTACACCACAGATGACTTTTAAAGAAAGGTTTATGTACAGTTTCAGGCAGAATGGTGAATTTGAAAGAGGCAATCTGATGCCGCCACCATTTAATAAACATAATAATGAAGGTGGGGCAACAATAACCATTAATAACAAATTATTGTATTACACCCTGTGTAAATTTGCGAGTGGAGGCCGATATTATAATTGTGATATTTGCTTTTCGGAAAGCATTAACGGCACCTGGACACCCATTGAAAGTATCAGTGATAAAGTTAACCTTGAAAATACCTGGGAGTCTCAACCTTCCATAACCTCAGATGGGAACACCCTTTACTTTGTAAGCGACAGGGATGGAGGATTTGGTGGATACGATATTTATAAAACCGTAAAAGATGAAAATGGACAATGGGGTTCCCCTGAAAATCTGGGATCAAAAATAAATTCAGTTGGGAATGAAAAATCACCATTTATTCACACCGATAGCCAAACGCTATACTTTTCTTCAGATGGCTTAATGGGCTTAGGGGGTTATGACATTTTTTTGGCAAAGTTAAATGAAGATGGTTCCTGGAATAATCCTAAAAATATTGGTTACCCAATCAATTCATACGATGACGACCTGGGCTTTTTTGTGAGTACCGATGGAGAAAAGGGATACTTTGCTTCCAACAAATTTGAAGGGTTTGGTGGTTGGGACCTTTATTCTTTTAATTTATATGAAGAAGCCCGACCTGAAAAAGTATTGTTCATCAAGGGTATTGTAAGTGCTTTTGAAATTTCCGACTTTAAAAACACACATATAGAGTTAAAAAATGTGGAATCGAAAAAGATCACGGAAATTGAAGTGGATTCCGTTACTGGCGAATATTATGGTGCAGTCATTTTTCGGGACGACTATATCATGACAGTGAAAAAGAAGGGATATGTTCATGAATCTAACTATATATCTGCCATTAATCCAAGGTTTAGCAAACCACTTGATATGTTCATTGATTTGAAACCAATAGAGGTAGGAATGTCCTATCGATTGAATGATATTTACTTCGATTTTAATTCTGTTCAATTAAAACCCGAATCGATCATGGTTATGGATGAATTTTATTTGTTCCTCAATGAAAATCCAACATTAAAAATTTCCATTGAAGGCCATACGGATAATATAGGAAGTGTTGTGGACAACCAGGTTCTCTCCGAAAACAGGTCAAAATCAGTATACGACTATCTTGTAAAGCGAGGCATTCAAATTAACCGGATGAGCTACAAAGGCTTTGGCGAATCAGTTCCCATTGAATCAAACGAAACTGAAGATGGCCGTGCCCGGAATAGAAGGACTGAGTTTGTAATTATTGAAAAATAAAATATGCTTTTAGCTTTTGGCGGTTGGCTGACTCCTGACCTCAGTCTTCCCTCTTCAATCTTCCGTCTCCTTATAAAGCCTCTTCAACATCTTCTTACTTCTGCTTTTAATCCCTGCTGAAGCCATGGTCATTTGATTTTCGATACAGGAAATTAGCTCCTTTTTCAGATCTGGATACTGGGTTGAAATATCATACAAAATATCCATAGAATAAACCTTTATGGCTGGTTTCTCATCCGAATTCATTATAAACTTATAACAAACATCCAGCAGGATTCCCTGTTGTTCTTCAGTAAACTCATTTGTGCGCTGAGATAGAAGCCTTAATATATTTCTTTTTAATCCCCCATTCTGAAAACCAGGAAGGGAAGTAATTATTTCGTTTAAATGGGGTTTTATTAAATGAGGGAATTTCACGGCGCATAGCAGGACTACCCTGGAAGCTCTTTGTGCAAATACGTCTTTGTCTTCCAAGGCAAAATCAAGTACCTTTTTAAACAAAATGGGATCTTTACCAATGGTAAAAACTGCCATATCAGCTGTAATCTTCGAACTATCTACGAGTAATTTTTCTAATTCCATTTAGATAAAATCAATGGTCAACTTACCCTCCAAACTCCATCAAAAAGGCCTTAATAAATCTATCCAGATCACCATCCATCACCGCTTGTACATTTCCGGTTTCCACTCCGGTTCTTAAATCCTTCACCATTTTATAGGGATGCATAACATAGTTCCTGATTTGAGAACCCCATTCAATCTTTTTCTTATTCCCTTCAATTTCTGCCTGGGCTTCTTTCTTTTTCCTTAGCTCAATTTCGTACAGTTGTGATTTCAGCATCTGGATAGCTTTATCACGATTTTGTCCTTGAGAGCGGGTTTCCTGGCATTCAACAACAATCCCGGATGGTTGATGTTTTAAACGAACGGCCGTTTCAACTTTATTTACGTTTTGCCCGCCCGGACCGCCAGCCCGAAATGTATCCCATGATATGTCTGTTGGAATTATTTCTATTTTAATATTGTCATCCACAACCGGATACACATATACCGAAGCGAAAGAAGTATGCCGTTTGTTGGCAGCATCAAATGGCGATAATCGTACCAACCTGTGAACACCATTCTCCCCTTTTAAATATCCAAAAGCAAAATCCCCATCAAATTCGAGGGTCACAGATTTTATTCCGGCAGGCTCTGCTTCCTGAAAATCCAACTCCCTAACCTTGCAGTTGTTTCTTTCACCCCAACGAATGTACATCCGCATTAGCATTTGCGCCCAATCCTGGCTTTCTGTTCCGCCCGCTCCCGGATTAATCTGAAGGATAGCATTCAGCTTATCTTCCTCTCCACTGAGCATTTTCAAAAACTCAAGATCATCAACCAATTTTAATGCTTCCGAGAATTGTTTATCAAACTCCTGTTCTGTAGCTTCCCCTTCTCCAAAAAACTCAAATAAAACTTCGAGATCATTAAACCCCGATTCAACATTTTTATATTTTTTTGTCCAGCTTTTTTTCTGTTGGATTGATTTCAGAATTACTTCTGCTTTGGATGGATCGTTCCAAAAATTCTGATCATGGGTAAGTTGTTCTTCGTCTGAAATTAATTTCAGTTTATTATCAATGTCAAAGGAACCTCCTCAAAGCCTCAAGCCTCTCACGCAAATCTCTAACCTGTTCTTTTACTACCATATTTTATTCAAAAAAATCTATTTTTATATTCCTTTTCAACTTCAAATTGCCTTTTGAAATTTGCTTTAATCTTTATAACTTAGAACATCCCAAACCAGTTTATATTCAAAGCCCTTAGAAATGGCAAATTTAGCCAGTTTTTTGTTTCTTTGATGAATATCTGTCTCTTTTAATTCATTGTTCTTTTTTGCTATAACTTGATGCAGTACCGACAAATATTCATCATCAATCGCACTTAAGCCTTCTAGAATGAATAATTCAGGAACTCTTTTTTGCTGAAGTGCTGCATAAATTTTATTTTTCCCCCAATGGTTTATCCGGAGTTTGCCGCCCGCAAACACTTTTGCAAAGCGCTCTTCATTTAAGTAGTCCTCTTTTTTTAACTTAAGAATAATACTTTCATAAAGATCTTCCTGCATATGGAAGGTCTTTAGCTTCTCCTTTACATCAAACATACATCTTTCCTGGTAAGCACAATATTGTTTCATTTTAGCAAGCACCCAATCAGGGATTTCAGCAGATTTACCGTGGGATGTCATACGATTTGTTATTTCATACAAATTTAAGAAAATTAATTATAAATTATTTTCGAAACTGAATCATAATTTATAGCCTAAATAATTTTGCTTTTTGTGATTTTATATTAATTTTACCTCACATAATAACTAGTTAGAAAAGCAACTTCTCCATGCAGGAGAATACAAATAAAGAATTTTTATTGGCAACGCAGAAAGGCAGGAAAACTGCAATGCTGGCATTATTAACCTAAATTAACCCGGTAAATAATTATTTTTATCGGGTTATTTAATTTTGTACAAATGAGGATAATTACATTGATCACGGCACTTTATTTTGGTTTAATCTCCTATGGACAGGAATACACCCTGGATATGACCATTCAAAATTTCCCCGGAAACGATTGTTACCTGGCTACATTTTACGGTGATAAAAATGCCATTGTTGATACAGCCATAGCAGACACAAGCGGACGAATTATTTTTGATCTTAAACCTGAATACCATGCCGGGATGTATCGTGTTTTCCTCGAACAAAATATCTTCTTTGATATTATTTACAACAAAGAAAACATTGTTCTAACAACTGATTTCACTCAACTGTACGACAGCCTCAAAATTATTGAATCGGAAGAAAATATTACCTATTATGATTTCCTAAGAAATGCCAATGAGTACCGATTGAAATTTGACTTACTTGCACCTGTAAATGACTATTATCCTCGCAACGATACTTTCTTTGAAGATGCCCGCATGAAATACATTACCATTCAAGCTGATATTCAACAATACATCAATGATATTGTTGAAGAGCATCCCAATCTATGGGCGATAAAAATAG
>QMMZ01000114.1 GCA_003647525.1 Deltaproteobacteria bacterium
TCTTCACGCATGATCAGATATTCTTCGCCTTCAATCTTAACTTCGGTTCCGCCATATTTGCTGAATAAAATCTTATCGCCCTTTTTTATCTCTAAAGCAATCCTTTTGCCGTCTTCGCCTATCTTGCCGATACCAACGGCTGTAACCACTCCCTCTGCGGGTTTTTCCTTAGCTGTATCAGGAATAATGATTCCTCCCTTTGTCGTGGTTTCTTCTTCTACACGCTTTACTAAAATTCGGTCTTGTAATGGTCTAAGTTTCATCTTGTAAATTCTCCTTTTATTTGTGACTAAATTATTACTGTAACAATCATGAACAAGTAAAAATGTTTGTAACTGTTAACCTTTATTTCAATATTTGGGGTAACAACAATTAATCTCCAAAAAAATCAAATCTCACTTAAATTAATAAAATATTTATCAGAGTGCCCAAATTTGTCAGATAATATATAAAAAAGGCAGGGGCTTTGCTATTAGCTATTATGAAGTTTTATCGGTAGCTTTGTTTGAATTATCAGTAGTTGCAGCTGATTTTTTCTCCCTAGTTTTTTGAGAAGTGCAAAAATTCTTGGATTTGTTTGCATAGTCAGTTACATACCAACCTGTCCCTTTAAGATGAAAAGTGCTCTGTGAAATGAGTTTTTGAAGCTTTCCTGAACAATGCTTGCATTTAGTTAGAGGTTTGTCAGAAAATTTCTGAATTACTTCTTTAATCTCACCACATTTCATACATTCATATTCGTAAATAGGCATCTTAAAAAAACTCCTACATCAAATTATTTAATCTTGATTATAAGAAGGATGTTGAAAGCCGTTTATAATAAAATCAAATTCAGTTTTATATATTAAGCGCTTTTTTGGGGTTGTCAAGAAGTAACCTCCTGCTTTTTTCTTTACCTTCAGGAATTTTGCAAACCATCAAAAGGCATGCGCCATTTATTATAAAATTTTAACACATCTGTAAGACCCGAAAATCTAATTGTTTTAAGAATCTCATGTGTTTTTTCATGAACACGGGCCTCTTCTGCCAGCTTTTCTTCAGGTGAAGCATCAAAGCTTTGGAGAAATTTGCTGAATCTTACTATATGAATTAATTCATGAATGATAATATATAATGTAAACGAAAAAAGTTTCATTTCAGATAATTGCTCAATTATTGCAAGAATAGAATGATCCTGAAGACATATTTTATAAAAATCATAAGTTGAAGATTCAAGGGAAGTATCTTTTCGCTGCCCCTTATAACGAATGATTTGTGCATAAGGGCCATACACTACTTCGTCAGGATTAAGGCCAACAAGAGTCTTGACATCATACCTCCTGTGAAGCCACTGACTCGCAGACATCTTGTAATGGTTGCTGACGAGTTCTTCTGCTATTTCAACAGACTCGTTTACAATTTTTATCTGATCCGTGTTAAAAGTTCGCAGTTTTTTCATTTTATCTAATTAAAAAGTTCTTTAATAAAATTGTGGACAAATAAATACAAAAAGTGGTAAAAAATTTTTATCATAAAAAATTAGATAAGGATTGGGGATGAAATAAATTCCCCAAGCAAGCGTATAGATTTGGGTCAAATTTGTTCTATCTCAAATCACAAAAGTTGATGGAATAGCAAGCTATTTTGATATTTTTGTGATTTGAGATCGGGCAAAGGTGGCCTGAAGCTGTGATGCATAGTTGGGAAAGTTATTTCGTCCCCATTCCTAAAGAATGGAGGTGATTTGTTGGGCAGTGTAATTAAAAAACGAAGAAAAAAAATGAGAAGACATAAACACAGAAAGCTTTTGGCACGCACACGCCATCAGAGAAGGAAAGGCAAATAATGGTGTACATACTCTCTTATGGAAATTAGAAAAAGCACCGAGCTTCAATTATTTTTTAAGGCGTCGGTGCTTTTTATTTTTCATTATTTGCCTTTTGGCCCGTCACTTATATCCTTTTAGATACTTAAAGAACTCTGAGTCAGTTGAAAGAACAAGAGAACTGTCTTTATCAAGCGCCTGGCCATAAACATCAAGCGTTTTGGTAAATGAATAAAATTCCGGATCCAAACCATAAGCCGCGGCAAATAATCTTGTTACCTCAGCATCGGCTTTCCCTTTTATTTCCTGGGCAAGTCTGTATGCTTCCGAGGTAATCAGCTTTAAATCCCTTTCTTTTTCACCTAAAATCTTACGGGATTCTCCCACCCCCTCTGAACGAAATTTTTCTGCTATCTGATTTCGTTCTGCAATCATTCGAGAATAAACGCTTTTTCTTACTTGCTCCACGTAATTAACGCGTTTTATCTTGACATCAACCAGCTCAATGCCGAACTTTTCAAGTTTGGGTTTAGCCTGCTTCAGTATTCCTTTTGTAATCTTCTCTCTGCCTGTTTTGATAGCATATGCTTCAGGTCTTTTACTCTCAACAATATCTTCCAGCCCTGCTTCAAAAGTATCAAGCTCTCTGTTGGTAGTTCTGACTGTCTCTATAAGTTTATAGGAACTAATAAAATTTCTAACAGCAGGACCAATAATATCATCGAGCCTTCCCTGAGCGCTTATTAGATTGCTGACTGTCTGGAAGTATTTAATCGGATCAACGATTTTCCACCTGGCAAATGTGTCAACCCATATATATGTTTTATCCAGAGTTGGTATCTGACCTGGATCCCCATCCCAGTGCAACAGGTTTTTGGGAAAATAGGTTGCCTGCTGAATAAAAGGAATTTTAAGATAAAGACCCGGCGCCTGCTTAGGCTCGCCTATGACTTTTCCAAACTGAGTAACAACAACCTGTTCTGTTTCATCCACGATATAAGCTGAAACAAAAACAAGCAAACATGCGATTGCAGCAATTATTATAATAAAACCTTTGGATTTCATTTCTCCGCACCATTTTTTCCAAGATTAAGTAAAGGTAATAAATTTTTCTGTTCAGCATCTATTATATACTTATGACCTAGTTTCGGGAAAAGATCTGTTACAGCCTCAAGATACAGCCGCCTTTTTGTAATATCCTTTGCCTTGGCATACTCCTGATAAAGGGCAACAAATCTTGAAGAATCGCCCTTTGCGCGGTTAATACGATCAAGCGCATATCCTTCAGCCATCTTAACGGTTCTCTCTGCCTCTCCTCTTGCAGTCGGGATTGCTTTATTATAATCCTCTTTTGCCTGATAAATCATTGTTTCTTTTTCCTGTACAGCCTGATTTACTTCATTAAATGAGGGCTGTACCGCTTCAGGGACATTTGTTTTTTTCATCTCTATGGTTACAATATGTAAACCGGTTTCCGACTTGTCCATCTCCGCCTGCAGGTGCTCTTGAGTTTCGGTGGCTATTTCCTGCCGCTTTGTTATGACCTCATTAATGCTTCTATCTCCGACTACAAGCCGCATAGAGGCTTCGGACATATCTATAAGCAACTTGCGGGGATCTCGAACCTTAAATAAATAATTATAGGGATCTTTTACTCTGTACTGAACAATCCATGGCACAACACCAACATTAAGATCGCCTGTAAGCATAAGAGACACATTCTTATTTTCACCGCCGCCGGATGCAAAAAGTTTTCTAGCCTCACCACTTGGGGACCGGAAGCCAAACTCTTCTTTGTAAACACGTTTTACCTTGACCTTTGTTATTTTCTCAATTCCTGCCGGCAATTTGAAATTAAGACCGGGCTGACAAACACGAACATATTTACCAAATCGCTGAACAACTCCGACCTCATCAACTCCAACAGTAAAAAATGTAGATGAACCGAAAAATAGAGCTATCAAAATAATAATTAAAACCGGTCCGCCCGGGAATTTGAACTTCTTGATGTTTTTAAGAATTTCATCAACCTGTGGAGGAACCCCGGTTCCGCCTCCGCCCGTCTTCTGTTGCTGCTGTTTTAGTTTTTCCCAATCCCAACTCATAATTTTTCCCTGTAAATTTAATTTAATCTTTTTATGAGGATTTGACCTTAAACCTTTGTAAAAATAAAAATATCTATTAACAAATATTTTATATTTTTGCAATATATAAGTTGCCTGATATTTCAAGTCAAGCAAAAAGCTTTGTAAAAATCAACGCTTTTGGATTATTTAAGAGTTTTTCTTGACACTTAATCTAATTTAAAAATATTTATCAGGATTATGAAATCAAATAAAAATAATCCTAAAGAATTTGAGCACATAAGCAGCATTATAAATAAAGTCTTAAAAACCTACCGCCACGAGACCGGTGATGACCTGAAAAATATCTGTAGCATATGGAATAGTACAGTAGGAAAGTCCGTTTCAGAAAATGCTCAGCCTTTTGCATTAAAAGGGAAAATTCTTATTGTGAATGTCACAAGTTCGAGCTGGATACAACAGCTCCAGTTTTTTAAAAGTGATATATTAACAAAAATAAACATTTCAGCAGGAAAAGAACTGGTTGAAGAAATAAAATTTAAAATTGGAACTATATAGTAACGGTTTACGGTTTACGGTTTACGGTTGTCGGTTTACGGTTTACGGTTTACACTTTTTTCAATGAACTTTGCAATGACTGAAGCATTTTAACCGTGAACTGTGAACCGTAAACAGGTACATTTAATGAAAGATTTTTCAACTGATACTTTTTTCAATGGCAAAATAAAGGTTAAGCAGAACAGGTCTGGTTACCGTTTTTCTATAGATGCTGTTTTATTAGCCTATCATGCCGGCAAGTGTCCAAGCGGCAGGATTCTTGATCTGGGAACGGGTTGCGGTATTATCCCTCTGATAATGGCGTACCGTAATCCGAAACTCACAGTTTATGGAATTGAAATACAGAAAGAACTCGCTGATATTGCAACTATAAATGTTAAATCGAATAACATGGAAAATCAGATTACTATTTTTTGCCGGGATATGAAAGAGCTGAATTGTGATATGATTTCAGGGCCCGTTGATATGGTCGTCAGCAATCCTCCATACTGGAAGGTTTTATCCGGAAGAATGAATCCTGATCAACAAAGGGCTGTTGCCAGGCATGAAATCAAAGCTACACTTTTCGACGTTATTGAAACCGCTCGCAGGATGCTGCGTACTTCGGGAAGAATTGTAATGGTTTATTCCTCAGATCGGCTAACTGATATTATTGTACAAATGCGCTCTTTTAATATTGAACCGAAATTCCTTCGCTCCATTCATTCCAATGGAAACTCAGGAGCAAAGCTGATTCTTGTCGAAGGAATTAAAGGAGGTCGACCGGGCGTAACGATTGCTTCTCCTCTGATAATCTACCATGAAGACGGTTCATACACCAACGAAGTAAAGCAAATGTTTCTGCCGTCGTAACCGTTCACGGTTGTCGGTTCACAGTTCACAGTTCACAGTTTTTTCAATGAACTATGCAATGATTGAAGCATTTTGGATATTGATTTCAACTCTTGAATTAATTCTTTCGCATCTAAATCAGAAAATATATTAACCTCTCGTGAAATATAAATCTGTGTTTTCAGCTCCGCAGCCGATCCTTGTGCAATATTTGATGGAATAGATGAGGACCCCATAATTCTCCTCTATCTTCTGTTTTTTTCAACCGTGAACCGATAACTGTAAACCGTAAACGGCTACCTGCCGTCAAGAAGTTAATTTATTTATAACAAGGCCCGTGAGTACCTTTGGATAAAAATATGTTGATTTCCTTGGCATTATAAGGCCTTTATTTGCAATGTCGCGTACCTGCTCAATCTTTGTTGGATTAAGAATAAAGGAAATATCACATTTGCCTGAGGCTGCTGCTTCTATGGCCTGTTTTTCACTGCTGGAATAGGTAATTATATTTTCGTTATCTAACTCTGAATTATCAAAACCAAATATTTCCATAAAAATTAGACGGGTCAGAACGGTAACATCAAGATTTCTTAACGCTTCTGGAAGTTCATTGGAAAACATCCGCTCCATTACACCTGATTTAAGCGTCAGCAGATAAAATTCCATAGAGCCTTTCATCAAAACCCCGATAATGTTTTTTGAAGCATTTGATTTAAGAATTGATATAAATTCAGCCCGAGTTCTTTTGAAATCACTGTCCATAAAAGGAATTGTCAAAATATCAAAATAATCCTCTGCTTGCTTAATAAAAGAGGCTGTTATTGAACTTTTCAGGCCTTTAACCATGCGGTGAGCAGGCAGTATTACCAATCCGGTATCTTCCATGCTGTTAAGATACATCATTACATAATTAGCTGGATGATCTTTATTAAAATCCGGATTGCTGCTTGATATCCAGTCTCTATAGTCAAGGGCAGTTTCATAACGATGGTGCCCATCAGCAATAAAAAGTCTTTTCTCCTGCATTGCATTGGAAACATATCTGCAGGAATCTAAATCGGTTATGCGCCACATCCTGTGCCTGTGGCCATCATAATCAGTAAGCTCTATTGTTGGTGTCTGCTTTAATGCCGGCCCCTTTAATTTATCAATTATTATGTTTTTACTATCTGAATAAAGGGAAAAAACAGGGCTGAAATTGGCATGGCAAGACTTCATAAGTTCGAATCTTTCCGTTTTAACATTGGAAAATGTACTCTCATGTGGAACAATAACACCATTTTTAAACGGCTCCAGAGCAACTAAAGCAATAATTCCATAACGCGTGAAAATTTTATTTTCTAAAGAAAA
>QMMZ01000115.1 GCA_003647525.1 Deltaproteobacteria bacterium
AAGTACTTTAATTTGAGTTTTATCTCACTGTCGAAGTGGCCCATTTCTGCAATGCGCTGTTTCATTACTTTTAACCTAAAATCAGGGTTTACATGTTCCAGGAGAACGGGTGGTTTCCCAAAAACCCTGTGGATATAATGCCTTGGCCCCCAATTACCACTGGGATTCCAATGGTTATAGATATAGAGGCTTGTACGGGGTAAAAGTAAAATTGGTCGATTTGTTTTTACTACACCCACAAGGTAAAGTTCATAAGCTTTTAAGGGCTTGTTTTTTATTTTTTCGATGCCTTTTTCATTGAACCATGTTCGTGTATAGAGCGTTTCATCTTTTTTGAGGTATTTTGTATTGGAACATGAGGAGAGGAACAAGAGGGTAATCGCAAATGCCACCACCAACCCGACCCTGGCCTGAAGGCCACTTCGTGAGGCAAAGCCATTTATACTTCCTATGTTGCAATTTATTTTTTTCATTTTATTTCTCCAGTTCCAGAGCTGAAGAGCTTGGAAACTTATTTATTTTCTTCCTTTTTATCTTCTTTTTCTTTTTCCACATTCATGAATATATCTTTAATCGAGTAAAAATTCTTTTTTATCCTGATACCGCCACCGGTTTCAATTACTTCACCTTCGAGCAAACCTTCATATTGATCTTTTCTGAAAAGTACCCCACGGAATGTTCCATTTTTGGTTATTAAATACTCAACCTCCAATTGATTTTGCACAAATGTAGAGATGCTCTCCTCAGCTTGTAAGTCCGTAGAAATCCCAAACCTCCCTTTGTAGTTTACCCGTACCCTGTCGTGGAAAAACTTTTTGCCGACATTATAATAATAATTCCTCCTAAAAACTTCCTGTCCTGATTCACTGTAATCACCATAAGATTGCACATCGAAATGTAAATCCACAAAATGGATATTATCACTTATCATATGGTTTAGTTGATTGGCATAAAATTTATCGATTTGCGCAGCAGCCATCGAAGTGGAACCTGCCCCTGATCCATGGACACTTATTACAAAGCTGCCACGCACAAGTAGGTTGAGCGCATTAATATTCCTTTCCGAATCTGTTAACTGTGCCAGCTTTGCCGAAACTATTGCATCACTTACCTGTGTGGAAATATCGAACCGTAGTTTAATATCGTTCAGGTCACCAATTAAATAGAGAAGCACCTTAAAGGTCATCACTTTTTTGTAATCAGGTATTAAACTTTCGGTTGAAGCCCTTATCCCTGCCGACGCAATAATGTTGAGGTGGGGATTATACATGTCGTTTGTCATGGTGATAAAGCTGCCAGGTTCAATTGTGAAATCCTCCACCGTTACCATGGGGATTGAATAGTGGAGTTTCCCTTTTTTAACCTGGAACATCCCGGATATATCTGTGTTTTTATCCTGGATGATATAATTCATGTCTCCGTCAATAGAAGCATCAAGATAATTTTCACCACCACTGTCGAAGAATAGTTTGAACTGTGCCCCTTTTTCGATACTGATACCTGTATTTATTTTTTTAATACTTTCCATGCTAAAAACAGGGTGCGATTCTTTTATGTCCCTGACACTTATTGTATCGGCAACATATTTTGAAAATTTAACAACACCGCTGTTATCATTCAAAGAAAGGCTTTCGGGGAAGACATAGGTTATGGAGGTTGACTTATCAATTTTAACATTGGCCTGCATATTTAATTCCGAAGGTGTCCCCTTGATATCAATATCTGCGGAAGCTTTTAGCAAGCCAAATATGAGGTCGTTGTCGTTAGCTGTATTGTTTAAAATCTCCATATCATCTGTTTTTATATGAAGATTGCTGTATGTCTTTTTCCCAGAACCAAATGAGATTTGTCCTAGGATCTTTGCAGATTGGTTTTTCTTGTTTACAATGGAAAACTGATCAAAATTAATCACATTGTCTTTTATTGATATGCTTTCAGTTCCCAGGGTAAAATAGTTATTCAACGAAATAAGCCCTATACCGGCATCAGCGAAATTCAGGTTTCCATTTACTTCTGGATTATTAAGGTTGCCTGTTATTTTTATTTGACCCACCAAACTCCCATTAGCATCATTAATTTTATCTGCCAGCAAATAATTCAAATCGCTCAAATCCAAGGTTCTTATATCCAGTACAAAATCAATGGGGTTCGATTCTTTTCCATATCCATAATTTCCTGAGACCAATATGTCTTCATATTTACCAGTCAAGGCCATTACGGCAGAAACTTCATCGTCTTTTGCCTGTATCTTTGATAACGTTAATTGTCCGGCATCAAAACCATGCACGAAAATATTGTCAATGGATAAATCCCCTTCAATAACCGGATTATTAAATAAATCTAAAAATTTAAAATTAGCAGTTGCTGTTCCAGCAATCAATGTGTCGAGGGCAAACAGTTGTTCAAGGCTGCCGAGGTTAAAATCTTTTAGTTCCAATTCAAGATTTTGAGGGTTCATTTCAGGGAAGGAAGCAATTGAAATTTGCTGTCCTTTACTATTTAAGTCAAAATTGTTAAAAGCAATAGTTGACGAATTGAAAACGAAGCTGTTATTTGGATTGATTTCCCAACGGTCGTAGCTAAATATCAAACTATCTGGTATAATATGTACAATTATATTTTCATTGGTAGTATCTATCTGTACTGTTAAATCTAAATATTTATTTGAAAATGTATCAAAATAACGCAAGCCGGTAATTAATTCCGAATTTTCAAATTTTCCGGAAATATTTAATTTTCCAGTCATCAGGTTTTCAACTTCAAAATTTGTCAGGCACAAGTAGTTTAATTTTTCAGAAGTTCCTGATATGGAAAGCAGTAAGCTATCAGCAAATACTATATTATAGTTTATACCGGGAATAGACAGATTGAAATCAATTTCATCCCTGTTATCGTTATAGGCGCCATCAATGGTCAATTTTTCAAAAGAAGGAAAATCTGGAAAAAACAGCCTTGCAAAAGCCTCCGGATATTCGAGCTGTCCTGTAAGCTGAAATTCGGGCACACTAAACTCCACTGAATTCTGTTCTGTATCAGCTAAGTAGTAACCAGGTAATCCTTTAAAGGAATTGACCACATCTAGAATGTAATCATTTGCTGTAAAATTCGCATTGTAATAAAAACTTTCAAGGTCGAATAAGGTTTGTGAATAATTTGTAAAGAAGTGCATGTTGATGGGGTGCATTTTATAAACCGTATCCACATAATTAAAATCCAGGTTTTTGATATTGGCATTTATATCATAAGAATTTTCATTTGCAACGGCTACAGAAAAAGAGGCTTTCCCTTCCATTGTGAACTCTTCTTTATGAAGGTTAAGGGCTTTTAGATTAACATTTAAAATATCAACATCTATATTTATATCCTGTTTGTCCTCAAAGAGATCGCCATTGGCAGATATTGAAAAATGCAAATTTGAATCGAGGGAATTGATCTTTGTTCCAAATTGACCATCTGCTATTTCACCTATAATATGGAAATCTTTGTAATAATAGTTTTTATAACTCAGGCTGTCAATGCCTAAAGCGATATCACTGGTGGCACGATATAAATTGTCACCTTTGAAGTTTCCTTTTAAATTAAACCTGCCTTCATCTATATCCATGTTTGTCAGCGCTGATATATTCTTGAAATTGGCTGATAAATCCACTTTATATTCCGGGATATCACCCAGGTGAATGTCAGTAGAAAGGATATTTATATTAGCTTCATCCGAGTTGATATTTCCTGAAAAATGATGTTTATCCATACTTCCAATGTATTTTCCTGAAAGAATTAAATATGAGGGAAGGGCATAAGACGAATCCAGTATTGTTTGGGAAGCAGCAAATTCGATGTCATGTTTTGAAGTCATTAATTTTTCAATGTCAAGGTTGATTTGCAACGAATCAGAAATCAATGCATCTGTGATTTTTGCTGTGGCAATAATTTGGGTGGAATCGAGGTAGGAGAAATTGAACTGCAAGATTGCAAGGTCGTTCAGGCTGCCGCTGGTCTTTGCTTGTAGTTCGAAATCACCTTTTCCAAAATCTTCTGACAGGAAATCAAAACTTTCATACAAAGGATAGAAATAATCAATCTCATTCCAGTTTTTGCTTTTAATATTTAGGTTAAGGTTGAGGGTTTTCCCTTCAAGTACGAGATAATTTGTGGGACTAATACTCGTAACCAGATTTGCAGAATATTCACTATTTGGTGTTTCAAGCTGCATGTCGTGCACCACGAAGTTCACTCCGTCATGATTCATTTTGCCATTTAATTTAACTATTTCAAGACCATTATTTTCTTTTCCGCTTAAATCATTTATGTCAACAATTAATGTGTCGTAATCAATGATGAAATCCGATAGCCCAGCCGTAACATTATAAAAGTCCAGGTGCTCATTATTAAAATGCCCTTTGGGGTTTGGCTCTCCCTGATAATCTACCGTTAATTTAAAATCTTTAAGCTCCAGTTCATTCCCTTCAACCCGCCATAGGTATTGGCCCCAGTTTAGATAATCATAAGTTTCGGGAGTCGTATCATTTTCTGGAAGAAATTCAACGGCACAACTTGTATTTAGGCTAAAAGCTTTATCCAATGCAATTTTTTCATTTGTAATATCAACCAAAAGATCACTTGCCTCAACTTTGTCTCCCTCAAGAAAGAATAAAATTGCACTTGCCGAATCGATATATGTGATTTTTGATTTTTTTAACCAAGCTTCTTCCACACGGATATCTGCAAACTCAAATGCTGAGGAGTCATCACCTTCCGGGATTTCAAGAGATTCATAACTTACATTCGTTTCACTGATTTCAACGTGTTTGAAAAAGATAAGTGTATCGAGGTTTACAGTGCCAAGCAGAAAGTGTGCTGTACCAATATCAAGGATCAAGTTAAAACCAATATCTTCGTCACGGTATTCTACAAAAGAGGATTCCACTGAAAGCCGGTTGACTGCAAATTCCCATGAAACAGATTCGGAATCCTTAGTTTCATTTACTGCGGATGAATCAGCTGAAAATTGTTCCATAAGTTTTCCAATATCGGCTTTCAAATTTTCAAATTCAATTTTCCGGGCAATAATTTTGTGACTAAATAATGGTAATAATTTTATGTTAATTGAGAATTCACCGAGATAAAGAAGTGTATCTGAATTGTTTTGTGCAACAAGAATATCGTTTACTTTAATTTTCTTTGGAAAACCCAACCGGAATTCACCTATGGAAACATCGCTGTTCAGCTGCTCTTCCATTGCATTAGCGGTAATATCTTTTAACTTGGTTTGTACAGATGGAATCAATATGGTTACCTTGATAATTAAAAAGGTAACTATCATGAATATAAAAAACCCAATGATGGTTTTTATAATCAAATCAATAAGCCGGTATTTTGAAATTTTTCTTCGAAGCAATATTTAGGTTTGATTTATCTGATTGTTTAACCAGGATTCATTCACTTTTTAATTCTGCATATTGAATGGCTAATAGTAAAAAAACTAACACAATAGGCATTACAATATGGATTGAACTTTTCAAGGATTGTTGGTCTAAAATTTTATTAGATCAAAAATAGCAATGATCAGTTATTAATCTTGCTTTTTCTTAACAATCTTCTTCTTTTTTTCCGGTTCTGAAAAGAAAATAGCATAAATTCCGCTGTCTTTGCGACTTTCCAGGATGATTTTTGCCACACCGACAATGGGTATAAAGAGGATCATGCCCGAAACTCCCCAGATCATACCTCCAATGATGATGGCAACAAAAACAGCAAATGCATTGATCTTCAACTTATCGCCCACAATCAAAGGTCTTATGACATTATCCTGAAGAAAGTTCATCACAAACAAACCAACAAAAATAAGTATGGGTATCAGCATATTTTCTTTTGTAATGATAGCAAAAAGCATAATCACAACCAATCCAACTGGATTTCCGATAAAAGGGATTAAATTTAGCAGGGCCAGGAATACGGCAAAAAACAGGGCGAATTTCAATCCGAAAACCAAAAATACCAGGTAATTCATTACGGCCGAAATCAAAGTCAGCAGAACAAGGCCATAAATGTAACTCCTCACTAAGTCCAAAGACTTGTTGAACCGGACTTTAGCTTTTTCGAGCCGGTCCTTACTTTCATACTTCTTAACATAAAACTGAATAACCAAATCCCTGTAGTACAATAAAAAGAACAAATAAAACATAACAAGAATGATGTCCCAGATATTGAGTCCAAGCCCTGAAATGAAATTCATGATAAGATCATTGTGTTTTTCTGCCCAATCACTAATAAAAGCTTTATCCACATGATCAGGTATCACAATTCCCATATCTTTTAATGTAAGTGAAATATCATGTAACCGTTGAGATATAATAAGGGCCAGGGCAGGCAAATCCTTGAAAATATGGCTCAATTCCACATAGAAAAAATAACCAATTCCAAACAATACGATCAGTATAAACAAAAGGAATAAAATATTGATCATACTCCTTGACAATATTGTTTTTTCTTCCATCCGGTTTAGAAACCGGTAGCTGGCCATGGCAATTAACAATGCCCACGCCAGTGGCACCAAAAAAGATTTACCGACGACCATCACCAATACAATCAAAGTGGCAACAG
>QMMZ01000116.1 GCA_003647525.1 Deltaproteobacteria bacterium
AGGACAAGAGAAAAATCTACATAACATGGCAGAAAATAGCCTTTATTTGTGCCAAAAGTTTACGAAAAATAAATCTCTAAACACCTTGTTTTCAAGGATAGATCATATGAGCGGGAATTCCTGCTGCTGACACCAATTCTTAACGGCAGAGTACTAAGGAGATGCGGTAAATGAATAAGTTGCCACGCTGGGAGTTCATCCTTCTTGACCTATTAAAACGTATCTGATATTTTTTTATTATAGACTTTCAGATAAATAATTTTACTGTGTTATCAGTCGTCGACGTATAACTAATACGCCTCCCTCCTTCTGGCCTTGTGAAATTAATTATCTGAAAGTCTATATAAAGGGTATGGCGCAAATTTTTTAAAGGAAAGGATGCTGAATAATGAATCGCGAAAATTCTAATAAACTTTTTAACAGAGCTATTAATGTAATTCCAGGTGGTGTTAACAGTCCGGTGCGTGCTTGCAAGTCCGTAGGAGCTGAACCTCTATTTATTGATCATGCAGAAGGATGTATGATTTATGATGCAGACGGCAACGGTTTTATCGACTACATTGGTTCGTGGGGTCCAATGATACTTGGGCACAGGCATTCGGCGGTCATTAAGGCTATTGCATCTGTCCTGAATAGAGGTACAAGTTTTGGAGCGCCTACAGATCTTGAAATAGTGCTGGCTGAAATGGTTACAGATGCGGTTCCTTCTGTTGATATGGTTCGTATGGTTAATTCCGGCACAGAGGCTACAATGAGCGCTATAAGGCTTGCCCGGGGGGTAACCGGTCGTGATGCAATAATTAAATTTGATGGATGTTATCACGGTCATGCAGACACCCTTCTTGTTGAGGCAGGATCAGGTGTTGCTACATTAGGCATCCCCGGAAGTCCCGGAGTGCCCGAATCCTTTGTAGCTCACACCCTTTCGCTGCCCTATAATGATATAGAAAGTGTTAAGAAGGTTATGGATGAGCAGGGAGATAAAATTGCCTGTATAATAGTTGAACCAATTGCAGGGAATATGGGTCTTGTAAGACCTGTTGACGGTTTTCTGGAGACTTTAAGGGAAATAACTGTAAAGAGCGGCAGCATACTGATATTTGATGAAGTTATGACGGGTTTCAGAGTTGCATACGGCGGTGTTCAGTCTTTGTATGGAATATTGCCGGATATTACATGTCTGGGTAAAATTATCGGAGGAGGATTACCGGTTGGCGCTTATGGAGGCAAGCGTGAAATCATGGAACATATTGCGCCGCATGGGTCTGTATATCAGGCAGGGACTTTGTCGGGCAATCCAGTTGCTATGGCAGCGGGGATTGCAACACTCATGCAATTAAAGAAGCCTGGATTCTATGAAAATCTTGATAAAAAGGCAGACCTTCTTGCAACCGGTCTTGAGAAAGCTGCGGAAAAGGCAGGAGTAAAGACCAGGGTTGACAGGGCAGGCTCAATGCTCGGTCTTTTTTTCACGGATAGAGATGTTAAAAATTTTAAAGATGCAAAGACCAGTAATCTTGATATGTTTTCAGCCTATTACAATGGCATGCTGGAAAAAGGAATTTACCTTGCTCCTTCACAGTTTGAAGCGCTTTTTGTTTCGGCAGCACATGAATCCGAACACATTGATAAAACGATACAAGCGGCAAAAGAAGTGCTAAAAGATTTAGGCTGAAGGTAGAAGGCTGAAGGCTGAAGCCCCCTTTCACCTTCAGCCTATCCATAAATTTATAGTATAGAAATTTCCTTCAGTCAATTTTATTAACAGCTTAACGGCTTAACAGCTCGCCCGAAGGGCGCTATGGAATGCTTTTTAATTTACCCACAGAAAGGTCATGAAGTGGAATAAGTATATCTGCCATTTCCTTTAATTTCTGCATTGAATCATAAGCTTCCATGACATTTATATGCACACCAGGTGCAATGGCCGGACCTGATGCGGGGAAATTTTTATCATTACAGCACAAACCCGTGATAATGGCTTTCCCTTTTGATGTATTTACAGATACAGACTGGCCTCCAACCGAATGGCCGGGAGTAAAAATCACATCAATTCCATCCAGAATATTTGCATCTCCCTCTACCTCAATTACATTAACCTCATCAAGAACGTCGGGATAATATCTGTGATCAATAGGATGTGGATTTTTTAAAAAATCGTGTTCTGCTTTTTGCACATAAACATCGGCATTTGAGCATTTATAATCATTTTCACAATGATCATTATGAAGGTGGGTGTGAATAATCACATCTATGTCTTCCGGCTTTAAATTTAATGTTGCAAGTGCTTCTTCAAACTCAAGTATATCAAATCCGCAGTTTTTTCTTATTTCATCAGATACAACAAATTGTTCAAGTCCTGTGTCGACAAGTATGTGTTTATCCCCGCCTTTTAAATAAAAAACATAAATCGGCAGCAAAATCCTTTTTCCGTAATCATGAAGATATGTCATTACACCCTGGTCAGTCTCATTAATACCGACAACCAGAGGATGAATAGTATATTCCTGCATCATAGACTCCTTATATCAAAAAATAATCTTTTGAAAATACCGGCTAAAAGGGAATATCATCGCCAATTGTACCCGAGCCTGACGACTTGGGGGGGGTATCAGAAGCTTGAGTATTTAAAGGTGGCTCATCTGAATTTACAGAATCTCTTCCACCTAAAAACTGCATATCAGATGCGACAATTTCAGTAGTATACCTTGTAACGCCGTCTTTTTCCCATGATCTTGTCTGTAAACGGCCTTCGATGTAAACCTGCTTGCCTTTTGAAAGATATTCGCCACATATTTCTCCAAGTCTTCTAAAAGCTACGATACGATGCCATTCTGTGCGTTCTTTTTTTTCTCCGGTAGCTTTGTCCTTCCATTCTTCAGATGTAGCTATGCTGAAATTCGCGACAGCAGCGCCATCTGGAGTATAACGAACTTCAGGATCTCTACCCAAACGTCCGATCAGCATTACCTTGTTAATACCTGACATAATTATACCCCCTAAAATTAAAATTATAATGAAAGAGTTTACCCTGCATTTTTTGCACGCAACTTATAAAACAAAGATGGCCTTAATGTCAATCATAGCAGAAGGCATAACTGAAAACTTGTAAAAATTAAACAAGCAATTTTATGAAGAGAACAGTCAGGATACCTGCTGCCAAAGGTGTCATAAACCAGCCTATAGTAATTTTGGTAACAACTTTGGCGCTTACTGTACGCAATCCTCCTACGATACCAACTCCTACTACAGCACCTACTATCGCCTGAGATGAAGAAACAGGGACGCCAATTTGAGTAAAAATATGAAGGGTAAATGCTACCGCCAAAATGGTAACAAGAGCCGAGAATGGATCCAATGGAGCAATCTCTTTACCGACAGTTATCATAACTTTTTTACCATAGGTGATAATACCGGCGGCAATGCTGAGGCCACCAATCAATGCGGCCGTGCCGGCAGACAGTAATCCTGACCCAACATAAACGCCGGTCACAGTAGCTACATTATTTGAACCCAGAGTATAGGCACTATAACAACCCGCCACAATAATTCCAGTAGAATAAATGTAGCTCAGGTGGGTAATGTTTGTAATGGTCTTATCCAGAACATATCTTAAACTTCGGTGAAGAAAGTATGCGAGGACGATAGCGCCTATAGGGGTGACCAACCAACAGATGATGATTTTATAAAGCTTGGAGAAGTCCGCAGCAGATCCTGATAGAATTCCAGCGCCTACAATTGCGCCGATAATTGCTTGAGAAGTTGAGGTTGGAATAGCAAAATAAGTGAGAACGGTCATGGTAATCCCGGCCGCTAATGAGCAATAAAAAGCCTCTATAGTAAGAAGAGTGGAGAGTTCACCAACAGTTTCCATGCATTTGGGGCCTTCAAGGAGAGCGCCGAATAACACGAAGACCACTGACAGCAATATAGCTGTTCTATATTTTATAGTACCTGTTGCGACACCGGTTCCAAAGATATTCGCAAAATTATTGGCTCCAAGGCTCCAGCCCAGAAGAACACTGCTCAAAAGCTTCCACATAAGTTGGTAGATCCAATTCCTGTTATCAGCCCTTTATCTATAGACTTTCAGATAATTAATTTCACAAGGCCAGAAGGAGGAAGGCGTATTAGTTATACGTCGACGACTGATAACACAGTGAAATTATTTATCTGAAAGCCTATACTCAAGAGCGGATTATTTCATGCTGACATTTATAATTTGGAGATAATCACTGGCATCTTCTATAATATCACTTATATTGGTAAGACCTGATATAAAATCAGACAAGATTTTTCCCTCCCAGAAATTGCTTATAGGTATTTTATGAATGTCCCTAATTAAACTAAATTTAATATCATCGATTTTTTTCTCATAAATTCTTATAGCCAGTGTTTTCTCTCTAAGGTCATCTCCTTTCAACATTGCCTCAAATGTTATTAAAAACATTTCACAGATTTTTGAATTTAAATATGCGACTCTAATGCATTCATTTTTTATCTGTTCGGGGATTTTTCCATCCAGGTAATAAAGAACTGTGTCTTCAAGTACATCAAAAACATGATCGACAATCTCAACAAATCTGCACAAATCTGGTCTGAGGTATGGCAGAAAAGCGCCTTCATGTATTTTTGAGATGATTTCTCTCCGGGTAGAATCACTTTCACGTTCGAGATCAATTAAATTCCGCATAAGATTTCGGTCGTGTTTTTCTAAAGCTGTTCTGAACAGGTCACAAGTAGAGCAAAGGCTTTTAATGTGTTTCCTCATATTGCTTGTAACTTCCTGTTCTTTCTTGCCAATGGACAGAATTTTTTCAAGAAACATAATTACCTCTTTGCCCTCATGATCAGAGCGCCTGCCATAATGTCTATTAAAGAGATTACACCAATAATTTTTTCGCCTTCGCATATAAAGGCTCTTGCAATTTTTTTCTTTTCCATTAATGACGCGGCTTCATTTATGTCTGTATCCTTATCGAAACAGACAACCGGCTTTGAGGCGATTTCTGAGACTTTAATCTTTTTGGGGCTCAAACCTTTGGCCAGTACTTTGAAAACTATATCTCTTGCCGTAATAATTCCATGGTGCGGGTCTTTTCCTGAAAATCTGACCAGTAACGCTCTAATTCGTCTGTCGACCATTTTTTCAACCGCATCATATACTGATTTATCCGCATCCACAGATTCTATTTTCGTTGTCATAAGTTCTTGTAATTTCATATTTCACCCGTTCTGTTATTCAACCGTTTCAGAAACTCTGCGTAAGCAATTTTAGTTTGAAAAAAGTTATAAAAGATGTTTCTTTCATCCTTATTTATATATTATGATTATCATACTTTGACAAAATATGTTAGCAAAAAGGAGGTAATATGAAATTCTCTCATCTTTTTTCATCAGGGCAAATAGGAAAATGCCATATCAAAAACAGAATTATAATGGCGCTGTTTCCCACAAAATACGCTACAGAAAGCAAAGTTAATCAAAAGATGACCGAATTTTACAGAACAAGGGCAAAAGGCGGAGTCGGCCTGATTGTCCTTGACTGTCCCTGCCTTGATTACCCAAGAGCTTACAAAGGCCCCCATGAACTTCGTTTTGATCAAGAGGAATATGCTTCAGGTTTAATAGAACTAATAAATACTATTCATAATGAGGGCTCTAAGGTTTTCATGCAGCTTAATTATCCAAAGGAAAGAGCCTTTAGTAAAGAGATTAGCGGAGCCAAGAAAAAAGGTGATAAATGGGTTTTACCTTTGGCAAATTTCATGTCTCTTAAGGATGCTGATGAAATCCTTAAAATAATGGCTCATGGTGCCAGGAATGCAAGAGAAACCGGTTATGATGGAGTAGAAATTCAGGCAAGCTATGGCGATCTTATCGCTCAGCTCCTTTCGCCTGTTCTTAACAAGCGTGACGATGAGCTGGGAGGATCTCTGGACAACCGGGCAAGGTTTTTAACAAGATTGATATTAAGAGTGAAAGATGCGGCAGGAGAAGATTTTCCGGTAATGGTAAAACTGGTCTGTGATGAGTTTGTTCCCTGCGGGCTGAATATTACTGATGCCAAAAAAGTTGCCTTGCTTGTGGAAAATGCCGGGGCTGATGCAATAGTAGCCAATGCAGGCAATAAATCTACGAAATTTGTCACAATACCAACCCATGAAAGCCAGCCAGGACCTCTGGTTGATCTGGCTTCCCGGATAAAAAGCAGAGTCAGCATACCTGTTGTCGCTATTGGCAAGATAAACAATCCCGGTTTGGCTGATGAAATTATTAGAAAAGGAGATGCTGATTTTGTTGCTATTGCCAGGGCGCTTGTTGCTGATCCTGATTTTCCGAGAAAAGCGGAATTGGGCATGACAGATGAAATCAGGGGCTGCATATACTGTCTTGAAGATTGCGCAGAAAAAGGTGTGCCCGGCATTGGCAGGTGTTGTACAGTAAACCCATTTGCCGGACTTGAATATTTGTGGAGAGTTTTGCCGGCTTTTGAAAAGAAAAAAGTCATTGTGATAGGAGGTGGGCCAAGTGGTATGCAGGCTGCCATATTAGCAGATCAGAGGGGGCATGAAG
>QMMZ01000117.1 GCA_003647525.1 Deltaproteobacteria bacterium
CATCTTTTGATAAAACAAGGTTTAAGTTTCCAAGACCTCTTTCTTTGTTTTTAAGAGCTCTGTTAATTATGGCATGGATATCATCCTGCGAAAAGGTCTTTAAAACAATTACACGGCATCTTGACAAAAGGGGCGCTATAACTTCAAAGGAAGGGTTTTCAGTTGTAGCTCCGATCAGGGTTATCAGGCCGCTTTCAACATGATGAAGAAATGCATCCTGCTGCGCCTTGTTGAATCTGTGTATTTCATCTACAAAGAGAATGGTTTTTTTTCTATAAAGCTTTTGCTGATTTTTTGCCTTTTTAATAACAGATCTTATTTCTTTTATTCCTGAAAGAACAGCGGAAAAATGGACAAAATAAGATTTTGTTTCACCCGCGATTATTCTGGCGAGAGTCGTTTTGCCGCATCCCGGAGGGCCCCATAAAATCATTGAGAAAATACGGTCTTTTTCAATCGCGTTATGGATAAGGCTGCCTTTGCCGACCACATGCTTTTGACCTGCAAACTCTTTAAGGCTTTTTGGTCGCATTCTTTCCGCAAGAGGTCTTGATGCCTGTGCCGCTTCTTGCGCTCTTTGTTCAAAAAGATCCAATTTATCTTTTCTTCCTGGAAAATGAAATTTTTCCTTTTCTCTGGCGGAATAGCAACCTGATGGGGGTTTTGTCTAACCCTGCGCGTTCACGGATCTGGTTGATAAGATACCTCTTATATGAAAAATGAACTGCGTCAGGATAGTTTACAAAGCAGACAAAAGTAGGCGGTTTTGCAGTCACCTGGGTAGCATAATAAAATTTAAGCCGTTTTCCCCGAAAGAGTGAAGGCTCATTTTTTTTGATTGCCAGTTCCATTATCCTGTTTAATTGACCGGTTGTTATACGTGCTGCATACTGGTTGTAAACTTCATCAACATACGTGAATATTCTCGGAATTCTCAGACCGGTAAGAGCGGAGATAGTAATGGCTGGTGCAAAACTTAAAAATTTTGACTCTATTCTTAATTGCTCATAAAATTTTTTTGCGGTTTTACTGTTTTTTTCAACAAGATCCCATTTGTTAAGCAGCATTATACAGCCGCATTTTCTCTCAAAAGCATATCCTGCGATATTTATGTCCTGTTCGGTAATTCCCTCGTTTGTATCCATGACGATAAGGGCAACATCACATCTGTCAAGGCTCCTTAAGGCTTTGATTATCGAAAACTTTTCAATTTTCTTTGATACTTTTCCTTTACGTCTGATGCCGGCGGTATCTATAAGAAGATATGGCTTTCCGTTAATATTGCAGACAGAGTCAATTGCATCGCGAGTTGTTCCCGGAATATCGCTTACAAGCAGGCGTTTTTCACCCAGAATGCGGTTTATGAGAGATGATTTGCCGACATTCGGTCTGCCCACGACAGCGAGCTTTATCATATTTTCTGTTTGCACTGAGTCATATTTTGGAAATGCGAGTATCATATCGTCAAGAAAATCATGAATACCATAGCGGTGTTCAGCGGAAACAGGATACAATTTTTTTATCCCAAGGCTGTAAAAATCATAAAGATTTGTTTCCTGTTCAAAACCGTCTATTTTATTAACAGCATAAAAAACCGGTTTTTCTGTTGTACGGAGAATTTTTACAATATCTCTATCATAGGGTGATATCCCTGATTTGCCATCAAACAGGAGAATTATAACATCAGCATCTTCTATGGCCTGGAGTACCTGAAAGCGGATTTCATTTGCAAAATCATCCTTATCATCACTCAAAAAACCTCCTGTATCAACCAGGGTGAAAGCAACGTCATTCCAGGTAGCATCGCCGCAATTCCGGTCTCTTGTGACACCAGGAAAATCGTCGACAATGGCATCTCTGGATTTGGTAATGCGGTTGAAAAAGGTAGATTTGCCGACATTTGGGCGGCCAACAATTGCAACAATAGGTTTCATGGTTTCACATAAATAAAGGCTAAAGTCTGAAACTTCCTGACAGCCTTGTGCGCTTCAGCTTCATGTATGATCAAATTCAAACCATGAAAAACTCACGTATAATATATCGTAAAGAAAGAACTTGCCCTGACTGAAAACATCAGTAATAATTCAAAAAGCCATTAATAAACAATGACAACATCGTATAGACTTTCAGATAATTAATTTCACAAGGCCAGAAGGAGGAAGGCGTATTAGTTATACGTCAACGACTGATAACACAGTGAAATTATTTATCTGAAAGTCTATAGCAGGTTCTTTCTTAACGATATCTAATACGCTCAAACAGTTTCCTGTTTTGAATTTGATCATACCTGAAGCTTACGCTTATCCCGTTCCTTATCTAAAGTAATACGAGTTTTGTAAATTTCCGATAAATATTATATAGACTTTCAGATAATTAATTTTACAAGGATAGAAAGGCGTATTAGTTATACGTAGACGACTGATAACGCAGTGAAATTAATTATCTGAAACTCTATAGTTGTTTTAAAATTATATGATAAGCAATATGTTTATTTCTTTCAACAATAAAGATGGATGAAATAGTTATTTACTATGATAATAATAGGCATTGAAACATCCTGCGATGAAACCGCAGCATCAATAGTTATTGACGGCTCTGAAATTTTATCTTCTGTAGTGTCTTCCCAGGTGGATGTGCATCATAAATATGGCGGCGTTGTGCCTGAGCTTGCTTCAAGAAAACATATAGAAGACATTGTACCAATTGTAAAGGAAGCTGCCAGCAAGGCTGGTATTAATTTTAAACAAATTAATGCATTGGCTGTAACCCAGGGTCCGGGGCTTATAGGCTCATTAATAGTAGGTTTTTCATTTGCAAAATCTTTTGCTTATACACTTGGTATTCCATGGATAGGCGTAAACCATCTTGAGGGGCACATAAATTCTGTTTTTCTGGAGTCAAATCCGCCGGCATTTCCTTTTGTATCACTCCTGGCTTCAGGCGGTCATACAAGCATCTATTATGTTAAATCTCATACAGAGACCGAACTTATGGGGCAGACAAGGGATGATGCTGCCGGCGAGGCTTTTGACAAAGTCTCAAAAGCAATAGGCTTCGGATATCCGGGCGGGCTAATTATAGACAGGCTGGCTAAAAAGGGAGACCCGTCGAAAATAGTTTTTCCAAGAGCATACCTTGATAAATCTGGTTTTGACTTCAGCTTCAGCGGCATAAAAACTGCGGTAAACCGCTATATCCAGACACACGGCGATGAATATAAAAACCAGATTCCCGATATTCTTGCAGGGTTTCAGGAGTCGGTCGTTGATGTACTTTCATATAAACTTTTAAATGCAGCGATGAAAAGGGGTTGCGACCGGATTTCTCTTGTTGGAGGCGTGGCGGCGAATAGCAGATTAAGAGAAAGGGTTATTAAGGATGCCGAACAAAAAGGAATCAAAGTTCATATCCCTTCAATTGATCTCTGCGGCGATAATGCAGCCATGATTGCAGCTACAGGCTATCATTACTTAAAGAATGGAAAGTCTTCTGGTATTAGTGATGATGTATATTCAAGAATTAAAACATAAACAATGTTTCAAATTGAGAGAACTATCAAACAACTGGAGAACAACAAACCAGTCCACCTCCGGTCTCAATGGTTCGAGTATGTTCAGTACCAGGCTTTCCCTGCCTGACTGAGGAGCGTGCAGAAATCCCAATGCCGGATCAAGCCCTCTTTGCAAGATAGCGCGTCGAACCTCTGCTCCAGTCATAACATAGCTGAGAGACAACAGAGCGTTAACAGGATCGCGCGGCGGCCGTCGGTTGCGGCCTCAGAAATTCCATTTTTCAGGCAGGATTTTGGCAAAAGCTGTAAAATAGGCAGAAGCGGCAGCTCCCTCATGGCCCATGAGGCTGTTTCGACCATCAGCTTTTCGCAAGCCTTTGCAACAGCTTTTGATCTGTGTACAAATTGAGTCTAATTCAGACTTGCTGTTTTTCAACTTTCTTACAACTCTTTCTTGAGCTGCCAGTTTTTTATCTAATAGCCATTGACAAATTGACAAAGAACGTTGCGTGTCATGTGCTGCCATGTGTTGAGCTATTCTGGTCGTAATTGTAGCGGATAATCCGGCGCCCATGTGGGCTGACACTCCTCTTCCACGTGATGGCAGCAGGACTGCCGGTATATTTTGTTCGGCCAGAGCCCTCCAGACATCACATGATACCATGGGGTTTCCTATCAGTATAAGCCTTGCTACCATTCCCATTGGAATTCTTTCGGGAGGTACATCTGGTCGATCCACGCGGATTGATTTTGATTCCATGCGGACAACCAGCTCTTTAAGATCCAGAATTACTGTCAGGTCAGACACATCTTTTCCTCAATTTGATAACTTTCAGAGTTAAACATGATTCTCACGCCAGGATTCATAGACCAAATAAACGTTTCCATAAGCTCTTTTTTGGCTTTTTTCGGGTTTGGCTTTTGAAATCTTTTTTTTCTGTTCCATAGTATAAAATCGGAAAATCAGACAGCGGGTTTGGGCCGTTTGTCCAGATCTTGCTGGGATGCATTATGGGATATGCCCTGAGATCATCTTCACGGAGCGCCATTATGGATGCAATGCGATCAAGGAGTTGATTTATGCGGAATTCGGTTCCTTGTACAAGAAAGAGAGATTTTTGAACGGCAAGTCCCTCACTTTTGAGCTTCCTGTGAATCTTTGACAGACGACTCGGATTTGCTATATCGTATGCCACCAGATACCAACCCTTGCGTTTCATAACACCTCATCCGACATGCCAGAGTTTGCGGCTGATACTATTCTTGCCAATTCCCCTGTAAAGCACAGGTCGATGCGTTTCCAGCCAGACCATAAGCAGCCGGTCACTCTTTTTGTCCAATGGTTCGCTCAATTGCAGAAAAAGTTCTTCTGCCTGGCTCATTTTCAGCCGGCATTCATGCACTGATTTCTGCCCGCCCAGCCGCCATTCCTTAAGTATCTTGTAAATTTTTGCTCTGATTTTATTTTTGCTGATATCATAGGCAACAACAATGGGTTTGGGAATACTCATGTTTACCTCTTTTAATTTGCAAATGCTTTCGCTGCTTTGAGTTTTGGGAGTTTTCGTCCCGGGAATTGAACATTTGGGCCGCATTGGACAGTGCGTGTTTTTTGTTCGTTCAGCATCAATCCCAATCGCTTCAGACTCTTGTCCACATAAGCACGTGCTTTTATTGCGTTGTCTCTGGATTTTGCAAAAACCAGGAAGTCGTCGGCAAAACGCACAAACGGAAGGTTTTTTGCCGACATGTCATTGTCCCATGAGGTCAGATAAACATTACACAAAAAAGGAGAAAGAACCGCTCCCTGGGGAATTCCCTTGGGAGCAGACAAAAACCCTCTTTTGGCGGTGCCGGCGTCCAGCCAGCATCTTATCAAGGCTACTATTTCTCGATCAGTGATAAGGGATTTCAAGATTTTGATAAGCGGCTTGTGCGAAATGTTGTCGAAATAACTTTTAATATCAGCATCAACTACCCAGGTTAAACCACACAGCATATATTCTCGCACTCTGGATAAAACCATGTCAATGGTTCGCCCCGGACGATAGCCAAAGCTGTCATGATGAAAGATTTTTTCTCCGATCGGCTCTATAACAGTCAAAACAGCTCGCTGAGCAACTTTGTCCCTTAAAGTATTGTCCGATATTATTCGTTGTTTTCCATCACCTTTGTTTACAGAGAAAAAGCGAACCGGATCAGGAATATAAGCGCCGGTTCTCAGTTCATTTGCCAATTTTACAAGGTGGAAGACAAGATTCGATTCCATCTCCTTTCGAGATAATCCGGTCGTCCAGATAGCCTTATCATTATGGAATCTTTTCCATGCCGCGTTCAGGATTTCGGGTGATGCCGCTTTTTCTAGAAGACTGGACATGAATCCTCAGTTTTTTGTCGTTTGATGTTATTTTGTCCTCATTCCTTAATTATAATAATGCAATATTATCGAATAAATTGCGTCTGGATCAAAAATAATCTTTTACATTACAGTTCTGAGGCATCCTTCCAACCCTTACGTTTTGAAAACGTAATTCGCAGAATGCTCCCAACTTACTCAAATTATACATTAAACATGCTATGCTGTTATATAGCATTTTGACTTGCTCCCAACGACGTCGATCAGGATGCCCCATACACAACCTCTTGATATTACATCAGATAAAGCTAACTTTTTCTCTTTGCTGCCATCTTAAAAAATGCTTTGCGAAAAATAATATATTATTTCAGATAGTTATTATTTTTTAGTCCATGATCATTATCCTTAAATCACCTACGATTATCCAATTTTCCATAAGTATTTTCAGTTTATTTATCAATCTCAATATCGCCCAAGAGCAGTTGCAGAAAAAAGCCGACCGAGGCATTTCGATCTGCTACAAACTGGTAATTCCCGTGGTCGATTTTTATCAGAAGAATCAGCGCTCATTTTGCGCTTTCCTTCAAGGGATTTATAGTGATAAAACCAATGACTTCCGCAACCTTGCAAAGGTTGTCATCAGCCACCACAAAAGACCAATCCTTTTCAGATATGAGACTAAAAGCGCCAAGATGTAA
>QMMZ01000118.1 GCA_003647525.1 Deltaproteobacteria bacterium
ATATTGATTTCAACTCTTGAATTAATTCTTTCGCATCTAAATCAGAAAATATATTAACCTCTCGTGAAATATAAATCTGTGTTCTCCGCAGCCGATCCTTGTGCAATATTTATAAACCTTCTGTTTTTTTAACCGTGAACCGATAACTGTAAACCGTGAACTGTATAACCGACAACCGTGAACCGCTACAAAACTCCTTATTGCGGTGTCAGCACAAACATTGATGGATTAACAGAAACATCTGTCCAGTATTTGTGAACATCAATCTTGAATCCATTGCCGTTATCGCTTGATACAGTTAGCTTCAAAGGAACATTATATTTATTTATCTTCTGCATGTTATCAATTACTACAAAATATAATAATTTTTCATTTACATCAAATAACTCAACCTTTTTGACATCTTTTTTATCTTCATCAAGATAAATTTTTTGAATCACATTTCCTTTTCTTTTTTTTAAAACAATTACATATCCCTGCTTTTTATTTCTGATAATATTAGCAGTATGATATTCATAAAGCGGAATACGGCCGGCTAGTAATGATACTATTTCAACAGGTTTTACAGGTATTTGAATTGCTTTTTTCAGGTTGGAACATGAAGAGCGTTTCTTGTAAAAGCTATTATCAGTATGGGATAAAAAATAAAACCAATGCCCGTCATTTGCGATGCTTAATAAAGGTTGGCCTGAAATGTTCAAAATGGCTATTCGTATCATATCAGGGTCAGACCCAACCCATGCAATGCTTGAAATAATACTTTTTTTATCTTCTTCCCAGAATGTTATTTTGCCGATGCCTTTAAATATTTTAAGGTTTCTGTTTTTAAGTCTAATAGTTGAAAGAAGATTATTAACTTCAGTTATAGCGGCTGTGTCTAATAATTCAGGAGGCTCCTCAACAATTCTTCCCGTAAAAGAAGAACATGCAGAAAAAAAAACAGCGATAAACAAAATGATTGCGTGTTTCACTTGATAAACTCGTATAACTTGGTGGCTGGACGAAAACTAAAAACACCGTTTTTTAGCAGTTAGCTTTTAGCGGTTAGCCTTTAGCTTTGTTTTTTAGCAGTTAGCCATTAGCAGTTAGCCTTTAGCTAAAAGCTAAAAGCTAATGGCTAATAGCTTTTTACGAAGCCGTCACTTCAGATCCTGAATCTTTTTTTTGATATCCGCCTTATCCTTTTCTCTTTCCAATAGAGAACGTTCGTAAAACATAAGAGCCTTTTTTTTATTAGTCATTTTTAAATAAACATCGCCCAGATGTTCCAAAATAATTGGATCATCAGAAACCAAATCTACCGCCTTTTTCAGAAGTTTAAGCGCATCTTTGTAACGCCCCTTTCTATAATATACCCATCCCAGGCTGTCAGTGATATAACCATCATCAGGGCTGTGCTTTAATGCTTCTTTTATAAGACGTTCGGCTTCATCAAGATTTACCCCAAGCTCTGCATAGATATAACCTACGTAATTCAAAGCATTTGTATTATGAGGATCGAGGATTATAACTGTCTTCATCGATTCTATTGCAGCCTCTTTTTTATCCCACTTGTCATAAACAACTCCGAGGCTGAAATGGAGTTCAATATTCTTTGGATCAATTTTGATTGCTTTCTTAAGCACTTTTTCAGCCTTATAGAACTCTTCATTCTCTTCATAAAATGAAGCAAGATAAAGCATTAGTTCCGGTTTGTCAGGAATATTTTTTACTAAATTTTCTAAAAAATTAATGGCTTCCCTTATTTTTCCCAGATCCCGATATAGAAAAGAAATCTGGATCACTGAATTTTGATAAAATTTTGAATCCCGCGGCACCTGTTTAAAGTGGGCTATTGCTGTTTCTTTATCATTAATTGCATTATATGCCATGCCTGCGGCATAATGAATGTCTGAACTGCCGGGTAAACTCTTTAACATTCCTTCTATGACAATAATAGCATCATTATATTTCTTTTTATTCAAATATATCTGAGCGACTTCTCTTATAACTTCAGAATCAGACAAGCTTTTTGCAGCCAGGTCATTAAATAGTTTGTCTGAATCTTTAATCATTCCATTCTTATAATAAAGAAGACCAAGCTCAAGGGCAGCTCTGATGTTATTTGAATTTCTTTTCAGAATTTCTTTGTATGTTTTAATAGTCTTTTGTTCTTTCCCTAGACTTTTATAAAGTTCAATCAGCTCAAATCTGGCTTCCTCAAGGTCTGGCTCCAAATCTAATGCTTTTAGAAATTCTTTTTCAGCATCAACTATTTTGCCCTGTTCAGCATAAATCTTTCCAATAAAAAAATACCCTGCATAAAATTCAGGATATTTATCAACTAACTGTTTATATATTTTTAAGGCTTTGCCAAAATCGCCTTCTTCCATATAAATACCACCAAGAATCAAATATATTTTTTCCTGAGATGGATCATTGGCAATGACCTTTTCATATGCTTGTTTAGCATCATCAATTTGCTCCAAGCTCTGTTTAATTCTACCATACATAATAAGAGCTTCTACATCGCCCGGATTTTTGTCTAAAATATTTTTAACAATATTTAATGCATTTAAATTGTCTTTCTGCATAAGGTAAAAAATTGCGAGTTCTCTTTGTAAATATAAATTTTCAGGGTCATCTTTAATCGTTTTAGTCAGATAGTAGATAGCTTTATCTAAATTATTTTTCTTTATGTTCAGATGAGCTTCTATATAGTTATAATAACGATTTTCAGTTTTTTTAACCGGCACTTTATCGCCCGGGGGCATCGACTTAATTAAAGTACAACCCGGATAAAACAAAAAAGCTATAAATAAAATAGATAGTCTTAATAAGTGCGACTTCATTTATAATATTCCCTTACTCAACTTCATCTTTAAAAGCATAAGAATCAAAATCAGATACTTCGCGTTTAAAAAATTCTCTTAACTTGTTTATTAGACTTTTCTCAATCTGTCGGACTCTCTCCCTTGATATTCCATAGCGATCGCCGATCTCCTGTAATGTGGCTGGATCATCGGAAAAAATGCGCGCATTAAATATTTCGAGTTCTCTTTTATTCATTTTCTTTTTGAACATTTCAATCTTATTATGAAGAAGTTCCTCGATTTCCTTTTTTGCTACTTTTTCCTCTGTAGATTCATCCTCAGTACTTAAAAATTCAATCCTCTCGGTATCTGAATCATCTTTTAAGGGCGCGTCTAAAGATACATCCCAACCATTCAGCCTCAGTTCCATGTCCACAATTTCTCGTTCTGAAACGCCCAATGTTTGCGAAAGGAGTTTAGGCTTTGGATCAAACCCCTCATCTATAAGTCTCTGTTTTTCCTTTTTTAATTTAAAAAAAAGTTTTCTCTGTCCCTGCGTCGTACCGATTTTTACAAGGCGCCAGTTGTCCATTATGAACTTAAGAATATATGCCTTTATCCAGAATGAAGAATAATATGAAAACTTAACGTTCTTATAAGGGTCGAATTTTCTGACAGCTTGCATAAGCCCGATATTTCCTTCCTGAATCAGGTCTAAAAGATTCTGCATCCAAATTCTCTGAAATTCCAGTGCGATTTTTACTACAAGCCTAAGGTTGGAAGTGGCTAGAATATATGCTGCTTCTTTATCACCATGTTCGCGTACTCTTATAGCAAGATCTCTTTCTTCTTCTCTTGTAAGAAGCTTATATCTATTGATTTCCTGCAAATATTTCTGAAGGGGATCAAACTTAACAAGAGCATTTTCAGAAGATTGGCTTGCGGAATTTTTACCATCTCTCTTTTTGCCGGCAATACTTTTTTTATCTTTTTTTATTGAATGTTTTTTTTTCTTCATTTTGATATTGGTTGAATGGTCGAGTGGTTGACTACTCGGCTACTCTATTATTTAAGCCTTATTTTTTATGGACATACAATAGAACATGTGATATTTTTATTTACAACAGTTTATGTGCGCCTGTAGCTCAGATGGATAGAGCAACGGACTTCTAATCCGTAGGTCGCAGGTTCGAATCCTGCCAGGCGTACCAAAATTGTAATCGTTTACGGTTCACAGTTCACAGTTGATCAAAGCATAAAACCGTTAACTGTAAACCAGATTTATTATTTGTACCCCATAGGAAAAAAAAAGTAAACCCCGTTAACCTATAACAAACCCATATCCATCCAAATTTCATAATGAGTTTTTGCAACACTATAGCTGGGAATGAACTTACCGTAGCGTTATAAAATTAAAGAGTTTTTATGTGAGATAGTAAAATGAATTCAAACAGACTTCGCATAGCTTCCGGTGTAGGCCAGCTTGATCGTTTGCTTGGGGGGCTTTTTATCGGAGATAATGTAGTATGGTATGACGATGCCGGGAGTCTGGCATCGGTATTTTGTTTAAATTTCATACAAGCATCACAGGCTCAAAATAAACCTCTCATCTATGTCAGCTTTGATCGCTCTCCAAAAAATCTTTAGTGAAACCCCGTGTCTTTCTCGTTCCTACGCTCCTGCGTGGGAATGCATACCTGCTTCATGTTCCCACGCAGGAGCGTGGAAAAAAGGAAAATCTTCAAAAGATGACCCCATAATTCTCCTCTACCTTCTGTTTTTTTCAACCGTGAACGGTTACCAATTATTCAACATAGTCAACTACCTTCTTCAGTTTAATTACCATGTCAACTTATAAACTAATGTCCTGCAAGCTCCACTGTTCCACTATCGGATCAATACCAAACAGGCTAATCAGCCACTAATTGAGCAGTAGTTTGTTCATAAATTTATGCGACTTGAAGCCCTTGGATTTACGCCTTGCCATTTTTGCTTCCCTTCTTCATGTAGACTTCAATTTGCTTTACTGCCTTGTCAAAGTCGCTCTCAAACAGTCGATCCTGAACAATGCGGTATTTCTCAAACTCGCTTTCGGCGTGGGCCTTGGCGATTTCAGCCGACACCTTTCCACTGTCCGCCAAAATGTTTCGGTCGGCAAACTCCAGAAACATATCCAGCCGTTTTGCCCAATCTTCCATAGTCATAGGAATCTTTCTGAGAGCGCGTTCTTCTGCCAGTTCCAGATAGGCGTTAACGATACGGCCAAGGGAATCAAGTTCTTCCCTGGTAAGATAATTCTTGGCAATGAATACATCTGTTTGCAGAATTTTCCCGTTTGGTGTTTTCTCCCAGGAAGTTAGCCACATATTATCTTTACTGCTGTCCGCCCGTTGCATGATGAGTTCGGCCGCAGTATGGCCATGGATCGCAAAATGCAGTTTATTCTGCACCTCTGCAAAAAAATCCTTGGTGGTCGGAGCATCCTTGTTGTAATCGACGCTGGTGGCATAAATATCGGTGACCTTCTGATAAAACTTCCTTTCACTCAGGCGAATCTCCCTGATTTCTTCCAAAAGCCGTTCGAAGTAATCCTCGCCAAGAAAGGCGCCATTCTCCATGCGCTTCTTGTCCAGCACATAGCCCTTGATGGCGAACTCCCGCAATACTTGTGTGGCCCACTGGCGGAATTGGGTTGCCCTAACCGAGTTTACCCGATACCCCACCGAAATGATGACATCGAGATTGTAAAATCGGGTCAGATAGCTCTTGCCATCTGTGGCAGTATTCCGGAATTTCCGGACAACTGAATCTTCTATCAATTCTCTGCTCTGAAAGATGTTTTTCAAGTGTTCGCTAACGGTGCGGACATCCACGGCAAATAGTTCGGCCATCAGCTTCTGGGTCAGCCAGATGGTTTCATCCTCATAACGAGCCTCAATGGTTTGCCCGCCGGCTTGCCCTGTAAAAATCAAAAACTCCGCAGTACTATTGCGAATCAGTTTTTGGGGGTGATTTTCGTATGATTTGTGGTTAGCCATCCTACACCCCCTCCACGTCCCACATGTGTTTCATGAACTCCTTTTCGGTAAGGCAGACCAGGTATCTCCTGATTTTCCCCTTTATCCTTACGCTTAAGCAGTTGAATATCTATATGAACCTTTGCCCCCAGAACCTCAGCGACTCTGCGCAACATGCTTAAGGAGTGGCCCTCGTACGATGTTGATTCAAGACGGCTAATTTGCTGTTGAGACGTTCCCACCCTTTGAGCTAATTCCTTCTGAGACAAACCAGCCTTTTTACGCAAAGCAGCTAATTGCAAAGCCACATCCCAGGCCTCGCCAGCCTTCTGGTAGCAGCATGCAAAATCAGGATCTTTCAACTGCTTTTCAAGGTATCTGTCAAAATTGGTTTTTCGTTTCATACCGGATTTCTCTCCAACCAATTACGTTTTCTATCCAAAGCAACCTTACGATCTTTTGAGGGAATCTTCATTGCTTTGCTTCGAATCCCATGCAAAGCAATGCTCCTCTTTCCCTTCATAAAAAAATACAGTACACGGGAGTTCAACTTGCCCACATGTCTCAGTTCAAAAAGATCATCACCAATATGCTTTGAAAGAGGTGGTCTGTGATAATGCCTGCTTTGAAGTTTAGTTAGACCAGCCATTACTGCTGCAAAATCGCCAGGATCCGATTCCTTAAGGTCATCAAGAAACTCCCGTACAGGACATCGCCCTGAACCTGTTTCATAAAACTCTATAGAA
>QMMZ01000119.1 GCA_003647525.1 Deltaproteobacteria bacterium
AGCAGGGTGCGTAATAATCTTGATGAAGCAGAAAAAATTCTAAATGAAGATCATTACGGTCTTGAGAAACCAAAGGAACGCATACTTGAATATCTTGCAGTCCAGGCACTTGTCAAAAAGGTGCGCGGTCCTATACTTTGTTTTGTCGGCCCTCCTGGTGTTGGGAAGACTTCGCTTGCCAAATCTGTTGCAAGAGCTACAGGAAGAAAATTTGTCAGGCTTTCACTTGGAGGCGTCAGGGATGAGGCAGAAATTCGCGGACACAGGCGTACTTATATAGGAGCAATGCCTGGCAAAATCATTCAGTCTCTAAAAAAGATTGGCGTAAATAATCCGGTATTTTGTCTCGATGAAGTAGATAAGATGAGTATGGATTTCCGTGGCGACCCTTCAGCCGCTCTTCTTGAGGTACTTGATCCGGAACAGAATTTCAGCTTTAATGATCATTATTTAGATGTGGACTATGATCTTACAGATATTCTTTTTATCACAACCGCAAATACCTTGCCGGAGATACCTCTTCCTCTTCAGGACAGGATGGAAATTATACGCCTGCCAGGCTACACTGAATTTGAAAAATATCATATAGCCAAGGATTTTCTTATAACTAAACAAATAAAAATGAACGGGCTTGAAGGTAAGAATATAGGATTTTCGAAAAACTCAATTTATTCAATTATATGGCTTTACACTCGTGAGGCCGGGGTAAGGAATTTAGAGCGTGAGATCTCTTCCATATGTCGCAAAATTTCACGTAAGGTTATAAAAAATAAAGATAAAAACTCATTTAATATAACAGAAAAATCTTTGCAAAAATACTTAGGACCGCCTCGCTTCAAGCATGGTCAGGTGGAGGAAAAGGATCAGATAGGTATCGTTACAGGACTTGCCTGGACACAGGTGGGTGGTGAGCTGCTTTGTATTGAAACTTTGATTATGCCTGGTAAAGGTGAGCTTATCATGACCGGCAAACTGGGAGATGTAATGAAAGAATCCGCCCAGGCTGCCGTAAGCTATGTCCGCTCACGCGCCGATAGACTTATGATTGATAACGAGTTTTACAAGAAGTATGATATTCATATACATGTTCCCGAAGGAGCTATACCAAAAGACGGCCCTTCTGCAGGCATTTCTATATGCACATCCATAGTTTCAGCCCTGACGAAGAGACCTGTTTACCGGGATATTGCCATGACCGGAGAGCTCACTCTACGTGGAAGAATCCTCACAATTGGGGGATTAAAAGAAAAAATTCTGGCTGCCCATAGAGGTGGAATTAAAAAAGTAATTATTCCCAAAGAAAACGAAAAAGACATAAAGGAAATACCCTCTACAATATTAAAGCAGATAGACATTGTTCTGGCGGATCATATGGATGATGTTTTGTCTTATTCTCTGATTCTTAATGAGGGAGATACACTTTTTAAGAAAGATGATATTTCTTTTGAAATGATGATACCAAAATCAAGAAAATTCGATCAGAAACCAGCTATTATTTAATCTTGACATAACGCTAAATAATTAGTACTTAAAATTCTTTTTTGAAAAAGCTATTAGTCGGGGTTGTATTAAAATCGTTTGGGCGGGTAGCTCAGTTGGGAGAGCATCGGCCTTACAAGCCGAGGGTCACAGGTTCAAGCCCTGTTCCGCCTACCATAAAATTTATAAGGATGTTGGCAGGCATCACGAAAACTTAGGTAAAAATTTCTATTCTATTTTGGGGGCGTAGCTCAGCTTTGGTTAGAGCGCCGGCCTGTCAAGCCGGAGGTCACGAGTTCAAGTCTCGCCGTCCCCGCCAATAAATTCAAAAGGTTAGCCATTACAGGTTAGCCTTTTTTTATTATTACAAGCCCCGATACAGTCGATTATAAGGCCGTGGGCAACACCGAGGCTTGGTGCGCGGTGGTCTGTGACCCATTTCAAATATGTTATCACTGCTTAATAATCCATGCCTCAGAAGTCCTGCAAGCCATTTGCTATCTCTTATATCTGTTTTTCGGCCCGGAACATTCTTGATATGCCTGGCACTTGCAGGATTTAGGTTGCATGCCAAAATAATTTATGTTAATTTTAAATTATTATGAAACAATATATTATTGATGATCTAAGGCTCGGAGAATACGAAAAGATTAAGACTTATCTGGATGAGAATGTTGGTTCTTCAAAGATAGATGGAATATACTGGATACAGCTTGATGAAAATATCCTGACTGATATTCAGGCAGAACATAAGGAATGCCGGCCATTTTATTTTGCAATAGATATAGAACCTGACCGTGTATCCTGTGAACTTCTTGTAAGATCTAGAAGTACGATAAAATGCAATTGTACAAGCTATGCAACTGAATCCCAGCGCAACTGGATTATTCAGTTTGCCGACTCAATATTCGAAAAACTGGAAATAACAACTTAGGGCTCGGTAAAAAATAACTTGGCATTTTTGCATCCCGACTTCACCATATTTTTAACCGATCTTCAATCGCAAAAGTCCTCGAAATAGCTCGCTATTCCTGCGGTTTTGCTCAATCAGATCGTTTAAATCTACGGCAAATTCGGGAGCAAATTCTACCAAGTTATTTTTGACCGAGCCTTTAGGTGACGGTTCACGGTTGCTCAAAACATAAAACTGTTAACTATTACTATATATGATACGAACCCTGATTATTGCAATATTTGCTCTTCCTGTTACAGTCTTCTTCAGCAGCCTAACCATACTTGCATCTTTTATAAATAAAAATAGCGATCTGGCTTATAATTGTACAAAAGCATGGGCTAAATTTGTGCTTGCCGTCAGTCGCATTAAAGTAACCGTCAAGGGCCTTTACAATATACGACCTGACAAGTCTTATATCTACATGTCTAACCACCAGAGCAACTTTGATATTCCCGTTGCTCTGGCTTATCTTCCTTTTCAGTTCAGATGGGTTGCAAAAGCAGAACTTTTCAAGATACCGATTTTCGGTTATGCGATGCACAGGATTGGGCATATTAATATTGACCGATCAAATCGCAGAGCTGCTTTTAAAAGCTTAAAAAAGGCTGCGAAAAATATTCGGGAAGGAATTTCGGTATTAATCTATCCTGAGGGTACACGCAGCAAAGACGGTAATATCAGTCCATTTAAAAAAGGTGGGTTTGTTTTAGCAGTGGAATCCAGAGTTCCGATAGTTCCTGTAATAATACATGGAACATGGCCTATCATGTCTAAGGATAAAATCATTATCAAACCAGGTAATGTTACTATAGAAATCAAAGAACCAATTGAAACAAAAAATTATACTAGAAAAACTAAAGATGAACTTTTGGAAAAAGTAAGCAATATTATTTGCGAATCTTTTGAGAAGGGGAAAAGATACACATTATGAAATTGAAAATTATCCCGTTGGGCGGGTTAGGAGAAATCGGTCTTAATATGATGGCCTTTGAATACGGGGATACTATTTTTGTAGTTGATGCAGGCCTTATGTTCCCTGAAGATTATATGCTTGGCATCGACTATGTAATTCCAGATTTTAATTACCTGAAAGAAAACAAGTCCAAAGTTTCAGGTATCGTTTTAACCCATGCCCATGAAGATCATATCGGAGCTCTGCCCTATCTGCTTAAGGAAATAAATGCTCCGGTTTTTGGAACTCGTTTCACGCTTGGAATAGTAAGGCACAAACTTGAAGAACATGGTCTTCTTTCATCAACTTCTCTCAATGAAATTTCTCATAGAAAAAAACTTAAAATAGGAATTTTTGAGCTTGAGTTTATCCGTGTAAGCCACAGCGTTGTGGATGGCATAGGAATTGCGATTAAAACACCTTATGGGCTTATTGTGCACACAGGGGATTTTAAAATCAGTCATACGCCGGTGGATGGCGTAATGACCGATCTGAATAAGTTTGCCAGGTGTGGAGATGAAGGAGTTCTTGCGCTGCTGTCAGACTCCACAAATGTGGAAAAGGAAGGATATACTATATCCGACAAGGAAATAGGTCAATCTCTGGCAAAGATAATAACTGAAAGCAAGGGGCGTATAATTGTAGCTCTTTTTGCTTCAAATGTCGCGAGAATACAGCAAATAGTTAATATTGCAAAGTCAAAAGGCAGTAAAGTGCTGATTAACGGCAGAAGTATAGAGGTTAGCACAAGTATTGCAAAAGATCTTGGATACATCCATATCCCTGAAAAAATGGAAATTGATATTAAACAAATCGATGACTTTAAAGACGATGAAATAATAATAATAACAACCGGCAGCCAGGGTGAACCCATGTCGGCCCTGGCCCGTATGTCCAGAGGCATCCATAAACAAATAAAAATCAAGGAAGGCGATACTGTCATCTTCTCGTCAAAATTCATTCCCGGAAACGAAAAAGCTATTTCAAGTATTATAAACAATCTTTACAGAAAAGGCGCTGACGTTATTTATGAAAAGATTTCAGCCATTCATGTATCAGGTCATGCTTTTCAAGAAGAATTAAAATTAATGATAAGCCTTACCAAGCCTGAACATTTCATTCCGATACACGGTGAATACCGGCACCTGATTCTACACTCTCGGCTTGCCGAACAGGTTGGCGTTTCAAAAAACAAAATACTTATAGCTGAAGACGGCCAGGTAATTGAATTTGATGAAAATGGAGGGAAAGTTCTTGACAAGATTATGACCGGCAGAGTGCTTATTGACGGAAAAGGAGTCGGTGATGTTGGGAGAAGTGTACTAAAAGAAAGACGTATGCTATCAAGAGATGGTTTTGTTGTAATTAACATGGTTTTTGACGAAGAAACAGGAATAATTGTGCATGGCCCTGAAATTGTTTCACATGGTTTTGTATTTGAGATGGAAAAAGGACATCTTCTTGAAGATGCAAAGTGCGTAATACTTGAAATTTTAGAAGAAACAGGCCCTGGTGTCCCTGACAGAATTGATAACATCAGATCTCAGATACAGTCAGCCCTAAGGAAGTATTTTTATTTTACAATAGGACGTCGTCCAATTATACTACCCTTTATTATAGAAGTATAAACACAAAATTATGCGCAAAGAAATTATCGGCATTTTCCTCTTTTTTCTATTAATTTTCACACTGGGCAGTCTTTTGTCTTACAGCCCTGAAGATCCCTCAATTCATAATGCAAAAGCGGCAGGTGATGTTTACAACCTGTTCGGCATATTTGGAGCCCATGTTTCGGGTATTTTAATTGGGCTGTTTGGACTTGGGGCGTTCTGGATACCGATATTATTTCTTTTATCCAGCATACATTTTTTTGGTGACTACCATGAAAAAGCTATTGTTCTGATAATGGCTGGTGGAATTATTCTTATTATCTCTACCGGAAGCCTTCTTGCATTCCAGCAAAACCACTTCATAATTTTCGGAAGCAAATTTTCATCCGGCGGCATAATAGGCACGCCCATCAAATCGTTCCTTATCAAATATACAAATCATACAGGCGGCGCTGTTATACTTATCCTTATGTGGCTTATGGGTTTTATCATGGCCACTGGTTTTTCTTTGATCATATTTTTGAAACGATTCTGGAAGCTGATTATAAATGTAGTAAAAAGTATAAAAAAGATAATCATAATATGGAAAGAACGAAGAGAAAAAGCAAAAAAGCAATCAAAAATAAAAAAAGAGTACAACAAAAAAAAAGAGCGCGAAATAAAGATAAAGGCAATAGAATCCAAGCCGATCAGGGAAGTACCTGCTCCAAAACAGGATGTATTTGAGTTCATGAAAGCTGAAAAAGGGTTTCAACTCCCGTCTGTTAATCTGCTTGAAAACCCTGAAATAAGCTCTGTTTCTGCTGATGATAAAAATCTAAGAATGCAGTCGAAACTGCTTGAAAAGAAACTTGAAGACTTTGGCGTGCAAGGGAAAGTCGTAACCATATTGCCTGGCCCTGTTATTACAACCTTTGAATATGAACCTGCCCCCGGGATAAAGATTAGCAAAATAGTCGGACTTACTGACGACCTTGCCCTTGCTCTTCGTTCGATAAGCATCAGGATTGTAGCACCGATCCCGGGGAAAGCGGCTATCGGTATTGAGCTGCCTAATGAGACAAGAGAAACAGTAAGACTAAAAGAAAATATTATTTCAAATAACTTTGAAAAATCAAAGTCAAAGCTTACAATCTGTCTTGGCAAAGATATAATAGGAAACCCGGTAGTTGCGGAACTGGATAAAATGCCGCATCTTTTAATTGCAGGCGCAACCGGCACAGGCAAAAGCGTAGCTCTGAATGCTATGATTTGCAGTTTGTTGTTCAAAGCAGGCCCTGATGAAGTAAAACTTATAATGATAGATCCGAAAAGGATTGAGCTTTCAAGCTATGATGGGATTCCACATCTTATAACCCCTGTGGTTACAGATGTAAAAAAAGCAACAAATGCCCTTTTCTGGGCTGTACATGAAATGGAAAATAGATATAAGTTGCTTTCAGAAAAGAAAGTGAAAAATATAAAACAATATAATCAAAAAACAGCTAAGGAAAAAACAAAAGAAGAAAATGGTCCT
>QMMZ01000120.1 GCA_003647525.1 Deltaproteobacteria bacterium
TATAGGCCGTCTGTTTAAAAAAAGAGGCTATGTTCATACATGCTCAGGTGGGGCCAATGATTGTTCCTGTGATCAATAATTCATCTATAGTGCCTGAAAAAAAGCCGGGACAACAGTAATATTTGAAATTCCAATTGCCTGGCATCAAGTATTGCTGTTATTGGAAATACCTTGATCAATTTATTCAGCTTATCAATATTGTGTTTTTTCTTAATCATGATAGCAACAAAGCAATATTTCCTTGAAAATTCAAGTTATTAATATGAATTTTCAAGGAAACAATAAGTTGTAAACCAACAATCCTTAAATTGTATGCATTCACCTTTTTTAAAAATAAAAATCAATTAATTTTGGTCATTTGCAGACCAATGCCTCCATATGGTAAAAAAGATTTGATTCCTAAAAAACAAATAGTAAAAAATTTGAAACTGAAAATTTTGTTGATACCAGATGTGAAGTTCTGAAGAGTTTTCAAAAAGAGAACACTAATGGAAGAGCGTTTTATCGATTGTTGCCTTCACACGCCTAAATATACCAGAGAAACTATTTGCAACAAATCGATAAAATGTATGAACTGGATTGGCGTAAAAATTGGATAAAAATTAGTGAGAAACTTGTGAAAGGACGCAACTTTCTTTACTACGGGTATTGTATGTTCCTTACAAGTGCCGCGACCGACGTATACGCCCATCTAAGTAAGCGCAAAGTTTCAACTGGTTTCTTCCTTCCAGTCACAAAAAAATGGGAACGCGACTGGCGAATTTCCTCGGACTTTAACAGTATCTCAAACCAGTAAAAAGAGATTATATGTATAGATTTCAAATGTCAGATCATCTTTAATAAACTTCCGCGAAGCGGTTCAGTTCTAGACATAGGTGTCGCCTTATTGCATTCCAAAGTTTTACTAACTTTCAGATGGGTTTAGTCCGTTAACCCTTCCAATTACAAAGGGTGTGCATTGAAGACCTGTACTATTTTTCTTCACTCACAGACATTCTGTTTTCAGTAATGCCCTTGCATCTGTTGGCGTTATCCTTCCGTCCGGTAACGGCAGATTTTTGTTCCGGTTTACCACCAGAACTTCAGTAAATGCACCATGCCAGGCACACGTAAGGTTTGAAACTCCTTCTCGATTTCACCATATTTCGCAATTGTATATCTGTTTTGCCAATTGGAGTAACCATGCCGGTTTTCGAAAAAGAACACTATATCTGAACAGGACGTTGCTTAAAGCTGAGGGAATTATTGGCTAAAATATGAGGCTTTCCAATTTCATATGGCACCTTGATCTACCGTTAAAACTTGTCCATGGATTATCGTGATTGTTCTCACCATGCTTGAAATACTTGCTTGTTCTTCGATAAACCGGATCTCTTTAATATTAAATTCGTAATAAAAGGTGTGTTCACTAAAAGGATCTGCAACAAGAATAATTTGATTCTTTTCATGTGGATGTCTTTTAGGAGAGCCATAGAATGAGCAACAGGTATTTCTATCTCAATCCAAATTTTTTATGTATTTTTGAAGTTCAAGACTGTCATTAAGCCCAAGAAATTTATCTGTCGTCATGAGATCACTCCTTGATTAGAGCTGTGCTGGATAAATTAATATCCTTTAATAATAAGGTTTAATGGGCACCCATTTTAAATTTTTAAAATAGGGGCGCCCATTGGACTTTTTTTATTCTGTTTTAGGTGATCAAAATTCTGGTTGATTTTCAGGGATAAAATCATCTGTCATATCGATCAGTTGATCAATATCCATTGCGACATCAGATAAACCATCATAATTATTGTCACACCCACAAACAGAACAGACGCTTGTGTGGGGAGATAACAATATTCCGCATTCCATACAAAAGTCTTTAGACATTGCTTCCTCCTTTTCAAGAATTTAATATTTAAGTCAGATTTGCACAGTTAAAAAGTTCAAATCCATAAAAACTTAAAAAAATATAATTTCATATTTTATCGTGTCAAGAGCATACGTTCATTCCGCTATAATGGTTAAGTCTATAGCATTTCACTAATACGAAAAAGCACCGTCAGATATAAATTTTTGATTCCATAATAATCCAGCGGTTTTCGAACTACATGATTATCTGATATGCCTGATGGAAAACTGACAATAACCGGAAACTCTCCAGATAAAATACCGTTCCCATTGCATCGCCAGCATTCGTAAACACCTATCCAGCCTTGTCCGGAACAGGAAGGGCACGTTAATTCTGTAGGGAGAGCAACATTAATTTGTCCGCCCCGAAATGCCTGGCCGGGTGTTAAAGTTATAACAACATTGAGATTCTCTCTTGGTCTACTTTTAGGTTGAGAAGTCTGCCTGAAATTGTTGAATATTCTGTCAAACAATTTATCAAATGACGGTCGATACGAATGAAAAGAGCGAGTAAGGCTTTCTGTCCCCAAGTCTGTCGGCCCTTCCTGTTCAGGTATTAAAGGTTCAACTCGTCTCCTCAGTCCAGATCTTATTTTTTCTCCATATCGAGGCTTGAACTTTTTTTTTGATTTAGAACCTCAAGGTCATGGGTCTGTCGTTTAATCGGATCCGACAGTACAGAATATGCCTCCTGAATCGAAAGAAACGGAGAATGGTTTTTTCCGAAGTGATCTGGATGATATTCTTTGGCCAGTTTTCGATATGCGTCTTTGATATCACCCAGTGTCGCTTCTGAAGTAATTCCTAAAACAAAGTAATAATCCTTGGGCATAATATCACCCCCTGATAAAAATTCTTCAATTGAACAATATCAAGATTCATTTTAGTTAATGAAGATCTTGAAATGATAAAATCATTTTTTCCATTTACCGCTATTATTGAAATCCTTCCATACATTTCCCCTTTTTAAACGTTGTCCTAACCGATTGCATCCCTTTTAGTGTATCAAATGTACGATTTGCATTTTTAAATTTAAAATTGTTCATCATTTCGGTTCTCCTTTTAATAGGAAAAATAGTTTGCCTGCATTACTTTATCAATAAAAAATTTAAAAGTAATGAAAATTATATTGACATCATATTTTTTATGTCTATGTTGGTTTCAAAATTAAGTCGGAGGTTAGGATGAGCTTAACCTCAAAACCAAAAACAACTATAAAAAGGAGACGGAATTATGTTTACAAGAGTAAGTGACATCGACAGAATGTTCGGGGCCATGGATCTGCTCCAGAGCAGAATGGGCAGACTTTTCAGTAATTTTGACAAGTCATATCTTTCTGGGCCTGCTTTCACCTTGACATCTAATTCACCCAAAACCAATCTATTGGAAAATGGTGATAACTTTGAAGTCCAGGCTGAAGTCCCCGGCATATCAAAAGATGACCTAAACATTAAAATCCAGGGCAATTATCTTGAAATCGGCGGTAAACGTTCTGTGGACACCCCTGATGGGTACAAAGTTCATAGAAATGAAAGAGGTGGCAGTACCTTTTCACGCAGCTTTACACTGCCTGCCGACGTAGATGCAGAAAGGGTTGAAGCCAAAATGAAAGACGGTATTCTGTACTTGACACTACCGAAGTCAGAAACTGCCAAGCCCAAGCAGATTACAATTAATTAATAATGTAACAGGGTAAAATTGATTAGGAGGTTATCATGAAAGAAAGAAGAGATATTGCTAAAACAGAAGAAAAAAACATCGAAAAAACAAGCGAGCTAAGATCAGCTATTCCGGCTGTTGATATTTATGAAAATGAAGATGAAATCCTTCTACATGCTGATATGCCGGGCGTTCGAAAAAAGGATGTCTCAGTGAATATTGACAATGGCACCTTGTCATTGTCCGGCGTGAGAAAGTTTGAAACAAAAGGGGTTTCAACCTGGAAGGAATTTTCTGATGTTGAATACATCAGAAGTTTTTCAATACCCCAGACAATTGAGGCTGAAAAGGTTGAGGCGGAACTAAAGGACGGAGTTTTAAAACTGCATCTGCCCAAATCAGAAGCTGCCAAACCCAAGCAGATTGAAATCAAGGCTGCTTAAAAGATTTTTTTTAAAAGCACTGTCCCCATTTAGCATATGGGGACAGTGCTCCGAAAATTACATTATGGAGGAAGATAAAATGAAACTGTGGGATAGAATCACACGAGGAATGGAAGCTGGTTTTGATGCAGCTATTACTGCTGTTCATACCATTACCGAAAAGGCGGGGGAAAGCATCGAGATTACACGTCTGAGAAGAGAAAAGGCAAGACTTGAAACGGAGCTTACCCGACGATTGGCTGAACTTGGAAATGGTGTTTATGAAAAAATATCGGCTGATCGTCTTAATGACATAGCTGAAAAACTTGGGATCAAAGAGATGTTGCTGGAAATTGCCGAAAGCGATGCCCACATGGTTGATATAGACCAACGCCTCAAAAAAGAAATTGGATGAAATCGAAAAGAAGTAGGTTTGAGATTAAAATAAAAACGGAGGTGGATTATGAATATCAAGAAATTTGCACCTTGGAACTGGTTTAAACAGGAAGAAGAACAAAACGGCACTAACGTGTCAGTGCAGCGTAACGATGCCCTATCACAATATCCTAAGAGTGGCTTGGCAAACCCTATGGCTCAGTTGCATCGCGAAATTGATGGGCTTTTGGAAAACGCTTTTCGAGGATTTGGGCGTGCCCCTTTCCGCTCTGATTTTTTCACTCAACGTACCGCTGAAGGTCTACTGAAACCGCAGGTGGATATCGGTGCAACTGGCAAGGAATACTCTATTACCGTTGAGGTGCCGGGGGTGAGCGAAGAGGACGTTAAAGTAGAGATCTCCGACAACACCATGTCCATTCATGGCGAAAAAAAGCAGGAAAAAGAAAAAAAGGACAAAAACTTCTACAAGGTTGAGCGTTCCTACGGCTCCTTTCAGCGAGTTCTTTCCTTGCCGGAAGATGCTGATCATGATGATATCAAGGCAACTTTTAATAAAGGTGTTCTGACCATCAAGGTGCCGCGCAAGGCTTTACCGAAATCCGATGTAAAACAGATTAAAATTAAGTAAAGGCAAAAAGCCCTGACAAATACAAAGTTGGGGCTTCCAAACCTATATGAATACACGAATATTAATACATAAATAAGGGGGTTGTTATGAACAAAATAACCATGAAATGCATTGTGGCCCTTTTTTCTATAATGCTTCTGCTTAGTGTAAATCCTTGCTTTGCTACTGACAAGGAGAAGGCTATCACACCTGAAACACAATCGCAATCAACCCAGGAGGTGCAATCTACTGTTAATTAATTCCAAAACAGACGAGAACGCAGCCGAACACCGCAAAAAAATACTTTCTGAAGCCACAGTCGCAATTTCAGAATCGAGAAAGGCATTGAAAGCACTTGACGAAGGTAAAACAGAGGAGGCAATTAAGGCCCTTGAACTGGCCACCGGAAAAATGGCTCTCATCATTGCCCGTGACCCTGAACTTGCTTTAGCAAAGATTGACGTGAATGTTAAAGTATTTGATGTTTTTGCCAACGTGAAAACACTGAAAGAAACGGTAAAGCAGGCAATAAAATACCTGAAAAATGGCAAGGTCCAGCTGGCGAGACCTCTTGTTGATAGTCTGGTCAGCGAAATAGTGATCGAATCAATCAATATTCCCCTGGCAACCTATCCTGACGCAATTATAGCTGTTGTTCCATTGATAGACAAGGGAAAAACCAAAGAAGCTAAAGCTGCTTTGCAGACAGCCCTGAACACTCTAATTGTTGTTGAGGAAGAGGTCATTCCGCTTCCTGTCGTAAGGGCAAAATCCATGCTGAAGGAAGCTGAGAAGCTCGCTGAAAATAAAGAGCGCAAGGAAGAAGACAATAAAAAGTTGGTGTCCTTCCTTGGTGATGCCCAGACCCAGTTGGAAATGGCTAAAATCCTGGGCTACGGCAACAAAAAAGCCTTCAAACCAATGTATGAACAACTGGATATGATCAGGGAAAAAACCAAAGATGGCAAATCTGGTACTGGTTTTTTTGATAAAATATTGGAACAAGTTTCCAAAATTTTCAAATAACACTGTGATAAACACACTGCAAAAAATGAGTCTGCTAAATTATTAACTGAATAAGGGCCGGAATTTTGAAACATGGAAAAAACTGAAATTATTTTAGGCAAAAATACAGATGCATTTGTGGGAGCAAAGATTTTTTTATAGGATAGGCGATACCTTAAAACTTTCATAAAAACGTCGATTCTAATATTACAAACGGTTCCCGCAGCAATATAAAACACCTATCAAAAGGAGGAGGATTATGTTTACAAAATTAAATGATATCGACAGATTATTCGGGACAATGAATCTTCTACAAAAGAGTTTGGACAATATTTACAGAGATCATGGCAAATCATCCGGTTACAGATGGGAATTTGAGCAAACTGCTCCCAGAATAAACCTCTATGAAAACGGTGATAATTTTGAAATCAGGGCTGAAGTACCCGGACTTAAAAAGGATGACTTGA
>QMMZ01000121.1 GCA_003647525.1 Deltaproteobacteria bacterium
AAAATCTCCTGTATAATCAATAACTACTTCATTTATCGGCCAGCTTGAAAGCTGTGACTGAAGGCAGCCAATCCTCTCCGCAAGGGTTAAAAAAGGTCCAAGCTTTGCCATGAGTTCGCCTGTAATAGAGGGAATATTTACAGCATTTATTATAGTTCCGTTTTTAAGATAGTCAATTATCTGTTCTGCGACCGCAACCGCAACATTGGTCTGGGCTTCCCGGGTAGATGCTCCAAGGTGCGGAGTACATACCAGGTGGTCCATTTCAATGATATTTGATTTACCCGGAGGTTCAACTTCAAAAACATCAAGGGCCGCTCCTGCTACCTTACCTGATTTCATGGCTTCAAAAAGATCATCTTCTTTAACAATACCACCGCGAGCGCAGTTTATAATCATAACTCCGTCCTTCATCTTATCAATAGCATCTTTATTGATAAGGCCTGTGGTTTCTTTAAGCTTTGGAACGTGCAGCGTTATGTAATCAGCTTTTTTGTATAATTCGTCCAGAGAAGCATATTTAAATCCTGCCTTTTCGATAAGTTCCGGCACAACAAAAGGATCATATATAATAACCTGCATTTTGAGTCCGCGCGCCCGATCTGCAACAATTGAGCCGATTTTACCAAACCCGATAACACCAAGAACCTTGTTATACAGCTCTCTGCCCTGCAAATTCTTTTTTTCCCATCGTCCATCCTTCAAGGATGAAGTCCCCAATGGTATATTGCGTGTTAGTGAAAGCATTAGAGCTAACGTATGCTCAGCAGTGGTAATAACATTGCCACCTGGGGTATTCATCACAACTATACCTCTTTTCGTTGCCGCCGGTATATCCACATTGTCGAGACCGATACCTGCACGGCCTATGACTTTTAAACGGGTTGCATTTTGCAGAAGATCATCTGTTACTTTTGTAGCGCTTCGTATAACAAGACCGTCATAGTTACCTATGATTCCTTTGAGTTCATCCGGAGATAATCCAACATTAACATCTACATCAAAACCTTCTTCTTCCTGAAACATTTTAATTCCGGCCTCACCGAGATTATCGCTGATCAAAACTTTCATTATTTTCCCCCTAAAACGAAAATTAAATAAACTATATATTTTTATAATATCTTATAATTATTAGTATGTAAAATAATTAATTTAAGCCATAAATCAATAAAGGCAATTTATTTTTGCTCTAAGTGTTGTTGTCTAAGTGTTTGACATGTGCAGTAGTTTATATATATGTAAATCATGAATTGAAATTTAAACCTAAGTTGAGAGATTTTTTGCGAAGAAATGTGCTAAGATCTTGATGTGCAAGAGATTGGTGCAGGTCGAGTAAAAAATCGCTCAACTTTGAGCGAGCCCTTAGGTTAAAGGAAAGGATAAGAAGAAATATGGAAAGAACATTATCAATAATCAAGCCGGATGGAGTTGGCCGCGGTCTGATAGGCGAAGTTATTAAAAGACTTGAAAGCAGCAATATGAAAATTATTGCCATGAAGATGCTGAAAATGACCAGGAAGCAGGCACAGGGTTTTTATGCTGTTCATAAAGAACGTCCATTCTTTGACAGTTTAACAGACTTTATGTCATCAGGCACGGTTGTCGTAATGGTACTTGAGGCCGAGAATGTAATTTCAAAATACCGTGATTTAATGGGTGCAACAAATTATAAAGAAGCTGAGGAAGGTACTATTCGGAGAGATTTTGCTACGGATATTGAGAAAAACGTGGTCCACGGTTCAGATTCAAAGAAATCGGCCGACTCCGAAATCGGTTACTTTTTTAACAGTTTTGAAATAGTTAACTGATGAAAAAGAAAGTAAATTTTGACAATATTTCCATTATCTTGAAACAGCCCCGATGTTCTGAAAATATTGGGGCTGCCGCTCGCGCTATACGCAATATGGGGATAGGCAGACTTGTACTGGTTAACCCGACAAACTATGATATAGCCAAAGTCATGAAACTGGCTACCCATGCTGCTGCTGAAGTTGTTGAGCAAATAGAGCTTTATGAAGAACTTAAAGAAGCTCTTTCACCTTATAGTTATGTTGTTGGAACAACCGCCAGGATAGGAAAATATCGTCGGTCTGTAAAAAATCCCTCAAAACTTGCTCAAAGCCTGATAGCCATCTCAAGAGATAACAATATTGCCATAATTTTTGGGCCCGAGGACAGGGGGCTTTCCAACGAGGATATAAAATTCTGCGATGCTCTTGTTAATATCCCGACTGCGGACTTTTCTTCCATTAATTTAGCTCAGGCGGCAATGATTGTTTGTTATGAAATATTTAATGCCGGTTGTACAGAAAGCCATAATTTTGTCCCTCGTCTTGCAACCCGTCATGAGATTGAAGGTATGTATGATCAGCTTAAACATATATTGGTGAGGATAAGCTATATAAATAATGAAAATCCCGATTATTGGATGAACAAATTGCGCCATTTTTTTACACGGTTACACATGCAGGCCAGAGAAGTAAGTATTATCAGGGGCATATGCAGGCAGATCGACTGGTATGGCAAAAAATGTTTCAATGATGGACAGAAGAGTTTATCATGTCAGCAAAACCCACTTGAAAGGCGTAAAATCCTGTAATTTTGCTTGACAATATATTGCAATTTAAAATATTAGTTATGAGCGGCTGTTATTCTAAACCAGTTAATAATTATTCTCATATCATTCTCAGCGAGTTATCACACAAAAAGCCTCACACAAAGAGACATAATCCATATTAATGAAGAAATAAATATAAAATGGTAACAAAAAAGGAGGCAAAATTAAAAAATGGGAACACGTGCCGATAAGAATAAAGATAAACAAGAGGATAACAAGGGACCTCTGGGCATTGATTATGAGGCCGAAGACGTATTCGCCGGAGCTGAACCATGGGAGCCCATCGAGACAAAGCTTGTTGTTGGATCGTTTATAGCTGCTTTTCTTTTCCTGGGGTTGTTTGCAACCCTGATTCATATCTATATTTTAAAATAATATGCCTTACAAGAGAACAAGAAGTGATTGAATTAATCATTAGTCATAACGGGAAGAGCTGGACTGCAAAAAACGATTTGCTGTTTGCAGAGGCTCCAACGTTAGAAAAGCTTGACAGCGAGTTGGAGAGACAGCTTAAACACAAGGGATGCCTTGAAAAAGGTGAAGAGGTCGATCTTTTTATGTCTTTTGACAATTCTATAATTCCTCAATGGATACGTCAGTACAGCCAGCATTATTTTAATAGAATTATCCGATTGAGAAACTAAATTATAGACTTTTTTTGAGACTATATCGTTGTAAGTAAGGAGGAATTTAAATGGCTGAGATCAACAGGATCAATAGAAGATGGTATTCAGGAATGGACACCAGCGAGGACTGGTGGTCGGTTTGGCTTGGCTTGGCTTTTTTCTTTTTGGGCTTGCTATCTGTAACTGGAATTGACTTTGTCGGCTGGATTGCTTACCCCCACACATGGGTTGATATATCAAAATCAATTGCTCCTCTTGGAAAGAGTTACAAGGGCTTAGGCGCTGTAGGAAGTATCTGCGTGACCTATGTCATGTTTACCATAGCTACGTGTATAGGCGCATATTTCATGCGGTGGAATCTAAAAAAGTTTTTTTGGGGCTGGACTTTTATATTTATTCTCACGTACATCTTGTGGGTTATTGGAAATCATGCGTTTTTTGCGGCCAATGTTACGAATCGTGTTAAATACGGGTTGAGCGTCAGTTGTTCGCTTGGCGGCGGCGGTGCCTATATCCTGGCATTGTTTGTGGGTCTCATTATAGGAAATTTTTTCAAGAACTTTGCTGAGTTTTTAAGTGAAGCAGCTAAGCCCGAATGGTTTATTAAAACCGCTATTGTTTTTTTAGGTGTAAAGGTTGGATACATGGCCATGAAAGCCGCAAGCTTTGTTTTTGATCTTGCCCTTACAGGTGCCTGTGCAACCATTGTGGCATATCTTATATTCTGGCCAGGCACCTACGCTATTGCTAGAAAGATATTCAAATTGCCAAGAAAAATGTCAGCCGTCCTTGCTTCTGCGATATCCATTTGTGGTGTTTCCGCTGCTGTGGCGACAGGTGGAGCAGTTAGAGCCAAGCCTCTGATTCCTGTGATGGTTTCCGCGCTGGTCGTTGTTTATGCAGTGATAGAACTGGTTGTTTTACCACCCCTTTTTACCTCGACGTTAATGCATGAACCTATCGTAGCTGGATCAGCTATGGGGATGGCAGTCAAAACCGATGGAGCTGACGCGGCCGCAGGGGCAGTCCTGGATGAGCTCATGCGAAATCGGAAGATGAACATGGACGGCACTAAATGGGAAGAAGGCTGGATTACTACAAGTGCTGTTATGACTAAAATCTGGATTGATATGTTTATCGGACTTTGGGCGTTTGTTCTTGCCATTGTATGGGTGTACAGGGTTGACCGGCGTCCAGGTGAAGTCGTTCCTATATCGGAAGTTTGGCATAGATTCCCAAAATTTGTCCTTGGATACTTTGCTACCTGGGTAGTTTACCTGATTATTTTATTTGTTTTGCCTGATCTTGTGGAAAATGCAAAGGTAGGGGCTGTACCTGTAGAAAAAGGCATGAGAAAGTTGTTCTTCATGCTGACTTTTACAAGTATCGGCATTATTACAAATTTCAAAAAACTGATAGAGGCCAAATTCGGCAAGATGTTAGGGGTTTATTGTATAGCGCTATTTTTATACATCGTTCCTGTAGCGCTTATAGTGGCGTATATCTTTCACCATGGCATGGGCGTGCCCGTTGCGCATTAAGTTTTTTTATGCCCCCAGCCTTTTATAACACTTTACGCAGCATTGAGGCATTTCCGATAAAATTTGCTCAGGGCTTCTCGTTATATTTGGATGGGAAAACTCTCTGAATTCGGAGTATTCCTTTTTGTTCCAGATATGGGTTAAACTTTCGTTTTGGATGTTGCCAAAGGAAATTCCTTTTATTGGGAAAGATTGACCTTTGAAAATGTAACATGGCGGATTACGGTCACCGGGTTCGCGATTTTCAGAGAGAACCGGATCGATAAGCACGCATGGAACGACTTCGCCTTCAACATTGATGACGCATGCATGGAAGATATTTTCGCGGCAACGCAAAGAGGCATCGTCAAGGCCGGGGCCGTGATAGTCAAAGATAATGTTTTCACCGGCTGCTTTGTTTTTTATCTCTTCCAGCATGCTGTGATAATAATCTATCTGTTCTGTATCATTGAAAATTGCTTCCGCTGAAAGTTTCGGATCAATAATCAAAGTCATGTTGCTGGCTACTATTTGTTTTGCTCCCACATTTTTTGCAAGGGGAAGAATCTCCTTGAGTTCATGGAAATTGGATCTGAGCATGAGATAGGCGAGATGCACTGACGGGACATGGGTTTTTCTTTCAGCTTTTATCTTGCACAGCAGTTCAAGATTGGAAACGAGTTTATTAAAGTCGGTTCCTTTGCGGATCCGGTTATGGGTTGTTGCGGTAGTGCCGGCGAGACTGATACCGATAATGTTCAACTCCAAATCAACCAACCTTTGGATGGTATCTTCGGTAAGAAGCATGCCGTTTGTAGTAAACCCGACGCATTTCCCTTGATCCTTGCAAATTCGGATCATTTCAAAGATATCGTTGTTAAGAAGAGGTTCTCCCCACCCCTGCAGGTAAATCATATCGGTATATTTGAGAAAAGGGAGCAATTTATGAAACAGATCTATTGACATCTGCTTGCCTGTCCAACGGTTTTTCATCAGGGTGTGTGGACAATAAATGCAGGCTCCATTGCAGTGGGTCGTTACTTCAACCTGAACCCAGTCCAGGGTTGGGCTCCCGATTTTGTCCAGTTGCTTTTTAAACCATTTAAACATGGTAACTACTCAGGTTGTCAGGTTCACGGTTTACGGTCAGGACTTTGTTTCCCGATAAGTAAGCGTTCACGGAACATCGAAATTAGAAATTTGGCCTTAATGCTTTTGTACTGTTCTTTCCAGTTTCCAATTTCAAGTTTCAAGCCGTGAACGGCTACCCCGATAATTCATAAACATTTTTCTTGATTCTAATATTATGTATAATGTGCAGGATACTAAAAGTATTTTAATCCAATCAAATAATCCAATAGGAACTATTTTAAAAGCAACATTCAATGGTGTATAAAGTACAGCAAGCTGCATTAATACTGAAATAATTACCGAACCGATTAGAAATCCGCTTGTTTCAATATTAATTTTGAAATTTTTTGCCCGGTATGTCAGCACATTAAATAATTGGAACATAATTAGCGTAGTAAAAGCGATTGACCTTGCCTTATCAGTCTCGACTCCGTAACTATAAAACATAAAAAGTGTTCCTGCTCCCATTACAAGGCCAACTATCAAA
>QMMZ01000122.1 GCA_003647525.1 Deltaproteobacteria bacterium
CACCATTGAATCTATTGATGTGTTTGAAGAAGAGCTGGAAGAAGCATATCCCCCAATGTCAGTTACCCTGAGGTTGAGCGATGATTTGGATATCAGCAGGGGCGATATGATTGTGAAAGAAAATAATGTGCCTCATATTGAACAAGACCTGGATGTAATGGTTTGCTGGATGAATGATAAACCGCTTGTTCCCCGGACTAAATATCATTTGAAGCACACTACCAATGATGTAAAATGTATGGTTAAAGAGATCAAATACAAAGTGGATGTCAATACCTTGAACAGGATTGAAGGTGGATCTGAATTAAAAGTGAATGAAATTGCAAGGGTATCACTTCGGACAACACGACCACTTTTTTTTGATAGTTATCGTAAAAACAGGCAAACCGGAAGCATCATTTTAATAGAGGAGGCAACAAACAATACTGTAGGAGTAGGAATGATTGTGTAGAAACTGGTTGCTAGTTACTTGTTTCTGAAAACTTGCAACGCTTAACACTCAACCAATGACTCAGAACTCAAAACCCAGAACTCAATACCCGCAATCGTGGTATGCAATTTATACCAAATCACGGAACGAAAAAAAGGTCTATGACCGATTGAAGGAAGCTGGAATAGAGGCATATTTACCGCTGCAAAAAATACTGAAACAATGGAGCGATCGAAAAAAATGGGTGGAAGAACCTCTTTTCCGGTCCTATCTTTTTGTTCACATTACCCAGGAAGACTATTACAAGGCTCTAAGTATTATTGGTGTAGTAAAATACATCACTTTCGAAGGGAAGGCTGTTCCTGTTCCTGAGCAACAAATTCAGGCCATAAAACAATTTCTGAACAACGAGGAAGATCTGTTACTTTCGAATGAATCATTTAAAATTGGTAATAAAGTTGAAATATTCAGAGGAGCTCTAAAAGGCTTAATGGGCAACCTTGTTGAGTTGAAAGGAAAACAAAAGGTCAAAATTGAAATTGAAAGCATTGGTCAGTCAATTGTGCTTACTATTCCTAAATCGTATTTGAAAGTGATCAAGGCCTAATAGTCTTTTCTTTCTAAGAAGCTGTCTAAATTTCGTTTTTTGAATTTATTATAGTGTATTTTTTGTCAGATCGAGGCATTTTTGAGACGTATAGCAGAACTACGGGTCGAAAAAAAAACGATGAGGTGACGAAAAAGACACATAATAAAACTGATGGATGAATTTTAGACAGCTTCTAAGATACTTTAAAGTCGTCATCACGAGTCAAAAGTGTGGCATAGTGGGTAGGGGCGAAGCGATCTGCTTTTAATTTTAGGTCAAAACGTTAAGATTGCTTCATTCCTTCGCTGCTGGCCAATGCGCTGTGTTCGTGCCGAAGGCATCTTCCATAGGAATCCTTATGGGAGCTATGGGGCAATGACGGTTAACGAACACTTCTTTGTTGCTGTTAAGAATAAAGGCAAGGTTATCACTAAAACCATTTGTAAAAAATACCGTAAAAATTTGCATATGTTGAAAGATTGAGTAATTTTGTTACTCGTTTTTGAATATGCTAGACACTCTTATCACATCAAAAACCAGGATAAAACTGTTGCTGAAGTTCTTTCTCAACAGTAATTCAAGGTCGTATTTACGCAACCTTGAAACCGAATTTGGTGAATCTACCAATTCGATCCGCCTGGAATTAAATAAATTTGAAAATGCCGGATTGCTGAAAACAGAATTGGATGGCAATAAAAAATATTTTCAGGCCAATACAAGTCACCCACTATTTCAGGATATTAATAATATATTATTGAAGCACCTTGGCTTTGACCAGATTGTTGAACGGGTTGTCAATAAATTGGGTAATCTCGAAAAGGTTTATGTTACAGGAGATTTTGCCAAAGGGATGGATAACAATATGATCGACCTTATTTTTATAGGTGATGATATCAATAAGGAATACCTGATAAAACTAATTGACAAAACCGAGAGTCTGATTAAACGAAAGATCAGGTATGTAGTGTTTGGAAACAATGAATTTATTGAGTTTATGAAGGCTCGAAAAGTATCTGATTTGCTAATTTTGTGGCAAATGGAAAATCAAGAATAAAAATCGGTACTGGCTTAGAATAGTGCCATTCTTATATAATTAATTTTCAATTGTTTAGGTTATAAATATGTGACTGAAAGGGCGAAGCTATGAAATGGGCATAGAGCTTAGACCGAAAAGCAAAGAACAAGGTAAAGAGAGCAAAGGTCTGGATGATAATTTTCAAAATATAATGTTTTCACCATGAATGCGCGCAAACTCTTTCGCAAAGATTGGCGATAACTTAGCGAAATTAGCGGTAAAGACATAGAAATAACAAGGTTAAAATGAAAGAAATTAAAACCATTAGCTGTATAGGGGCCGGATATGTTGGGGGACCAACTATGGCTGTGATAGCTTTAAAAAACCCAAATATCAGGGTAAATGTTGTGGATATTAATCCTGATAAGATCAAACAGTGGAATTCAGATAATATGGACGATCTGCCAGTTTATGAACCGGGATTGAGTGATATTGTTCGGCAGGTCAGGGGGAAGAATCTGTTTTTTTCGACAGATATTGAGAAAGCTATTGATGAGGCTGAAATGATTTTCATCTCTGTAAATACCCCAACAAAAACCTATGGTGTTGGAAAAGGTATGGCGGCTGACCTGAAATATGTAGAATTGTGTGCAAGACAAATAGCGGAAGTTGCTAAATCGGATAAAATTGTTGTTGAAAAATCAACTCTGCCTGTGCGTACTGCTTCTTCTATCAAACGGATTCTTTCCGAACAAAACAAGGGATTGAATTACAGTGTACTGTCCAATCCGGAATTCCTGGCAGAAGGAACAGCAATAAATGATCTGTTGGAGGCTGACCGTATATTAATTGGTGGCGAGCAGAACGATTCAGGAAAAAAAGCTATTGAAGCCCTGGTGTCGATTTATGCTGCCTGGCTTCCCAGCGAGCGGATATTGACCACAAATGTTTGGTCATCTGAATTGTCTAAATTAACCGCCAATGCTTTTTTAGCACAGCGGATATCTTCTATCAATGCCATTTCAGCACTGTGCGAAGTAACAGAAGCTGATGTTGATGAAGTTGCCAGGGCTGTGGGTATGGATAGTCGAATTGGTCCTAAGTTTTTAAAATCTTCTGTTGGATTTGGTGGTTCGTGTTTTCAAAAGGATATTCTCAACCTGGTATATTTATGTAGGTACTATGGGCTGAATGAAGCAGCTGATTACTGGGAGCAGGTCATTATTTTGAACGATTATCAAAAAGATCGTTTTGCTAAAAAAATGGTGCAGTCAATGTTCAATACAGTTTCTGGTAAAAAAATAGCCCTGTTGGGATGGGCATTTAAAAAAGATACCAATGATACAAGGGAATCGGCTGCGATTTATGTGGCGGATAAATTGATGGATGAACAAGCAGAAATCCATGTGTATGATCCGAAAGTTAAAAAAGCCCGCATGATGGATGATTTAAACTATCTAAAAACCCGTACACCTGAAGAAAATGAACAACTGCTCACATTTGAAAACGATCCATATGAGGCTGTTAGGGAGGCACACGCAATTGCTATTATTACAGAGTGGGATGAATTTAAAACCCTTGACTGGCAGAAGATTTATAAACTCATGAAAAAACCTGCTTTTGTTTTTGATGGACGGAATATATTGGATTTTAAAGATCTGAGAAAGATAGGATTTGAAGTTTCTGCTATTGGAAAAAACTAAAATGTATTTACCGCGAATAAACGCAAATAAAATTCCGCAAATTTTCGCGAAGATTAGCGTATAATTAGCGCAATTAGCGGAGAAAACATATGATTGAACTGATTTATAAAGAAGAAGGCTATAAAATTGTAGGCGCCTGCATGGAGGTTTATAACAATCTTGGATCGGGATTCCTGGAATCGGTATACCAGGAGGCACTTGCCAGGGAATTTACGAATAGCAAAATACCTTTTGTAGCACAATGGGGTATTGATGTTTAATATAAAGGAGAATTACTCAATAAAAAATTCTTCGCTGATTTTATATGTTTCGATAATATTATCATTGAAATAAAAGCAATGGAAGGTTTAGTTTCAGAACATGAAGCACAACTGATCAATTATCTAAAAGCAACAAACAAACCATTGGGACTTCTTGTAAACTTTGGAGGACCTAAACTGCAATACAAACGATTTGCCAATACGAAAAATGATTTAACCGCGAATAAACGCAAATAAAGTTCCGCAAATTTTCGCGAAGATTAGCGAATAATTAGCGCAATTAGCGGTGAAAACACAGAAACCACCAACAATGTCAAAAAATTCAAAAAATACCAAAATCCTAATCACAGGTGCTGCTGGCTTTATTGGTTTTCATCTAACCAAAAAATTATTGGAAGAGGGTTACGAAATAGTAGGGATTGATAATATCAATGATTATTATGATGTTAACTTAAAGTACGGTAGACTTAAGGAGCTGGGAATTGAAAAGGATGAAATCAAACATGATCAGCTTGTAAATAGTAGTAAATATGAAAAGTTCAGGTTCTATCATATGAAGCTTGAAGACAAAGCTGAAATTTATAAATTATTCAGTACTGAAAAATTCAACAGGGTTGTGAACCTTGCTGCCCAGGCTGGCGTGAGGTACTCCCTCGAAAATCCCCATTCGTATATTGAAAGCAATATCAATGGATTTTTAAATATTTTAGAAGCATGTCGTCATAATAAAATTGAACACCTGGTTTATGCAAGTAGTTCAAGTGTATATGGATTGAACGAACAAATGCCATTCTCCACCAGCGACAACGTAGATCATCCTATTAGCATTTATGCAGCTTCAAAGAAGAGCAATGAGTTGATGGCCCACACCTACAGCTATTTATTTCATTTACCAACTACCGGTTTGCGGTTTTTTACAGTATATGGACCATGGGGCAGGCCGGATATGGCATTGTTCTTATTTACCAGGGCTATTCTAAAGGGTGAACCCATTAAAGTATTTAACAATGGGGACATGCTGCGTGATTTTACTTATGTGGATGATATAGTGGAAGGGATAAAAAGAATATTGTTTAAGGCTCCTGAAGAAAATAAAAAATGGACAGGAAAACAACCAGACCCATCCTCCTCAAAAGCACCCTATAAAATCTATAATATTGGTAACAATAACCCTGTTAAGTTGCTTGATTTTATTGAGGCCATAGAAACAAGCCTGGGTATTAAAGCAAAAAAAGAGATGCTGCCCCTACAGGCTGGAGACGTGCCGGCTACATATGCTGATGTTTCTGGTTTAATTGAAGATTTTGATTATAAACCAAACACAACACATATTGAAGGAATAAAAAGGTTTATTGAGTGGTATAAAAAATTCTATAAGATTTAACCAATTTTGAAAGACCAGGAACTTTTACAACTTATCAAGCAAGGCGAAAGTGAAACCCTGGAATTTAAATCATCTTTTATAATCCGGGTGGATTAAATAACAATTTGACTATTGAAGAACTTCTAAAATATAAGCATAAATCGAAAACCAGAAATAAACTTATTGCAAATACTTTTAAAGCAATAGGACAAATCGAAAAATATGGTTCAGGTATTATGAGAATTTTTAATATTTGTGAAAATCATGGGATTATACCCCCAAAATTTAGTAACCTAAAAGATGGCTTTGAAGTGGTTTTGCATAAAGAAAAGAAAAATTCTAAAGGAAAAAATAAAAATGGCGAATTAAGTGGCGAATTAAGTGGCGAATTAAATGGCGAATTAAATGAAAAACAAAAATTAGTATATAATACAATTAAAAATAAACCAGGAATCAAAGCAAATAAGCTATCCGAAATACTAAATATTCCATATAGTACAATGGATAAAAATATTCGCATATTACTAAAAAATAAATTAATAGAACGTAAGGGCAGTAAGAAAACAGGTGGGTATTATATCATTTTTACATCAAAATGATCCCAATACAAGCAGGAGATGTGCCAGCTACATATGCTGATATTTCAAGATTGATTGAAGATTTTGATTATAAACTAAATACATCTTTTAAAGATGGGATTGCCAGGTTTATTAAATCGTATAAAAGCTTTTATACAGCAGCTATTTATTAGACATTATTACAACTAAAATCGTATGGCACAATTTATCTTTTTCCGCTTCCTTTCGTTATTTTTATTTTCCGTAGCTATGGCTATGCAAAAGAAAAATGCGTTGGCAATCGAAAAAATCTTAAATTCTGCCTATATACGATTTCAATCATAATAAAGTCTATTCAATTTTTATTATCTTTACTCTCCTCATCATCAACCCAATTGACCGATGAAAGTAAAAATATTCTTCTTTTTATTTATGTTGCTCCATTTTTTTCAGTTGAGAAG
>QMMZ01000123.1 GCA_003647525.1 Deltaproteobacteria bacterium
AACAGGAAAGGCTTCAGATTTTCGAGAACTTTTTGGAATATGGAAAGGCAGAGAAGTTACATTAGATGATTTACGTCAAAAAGCGTGGCAAAGAAAAACCTTATGATTTTGTGTGATACCAATGTAATAATTGAGACTCTGAAAGGCGATGAGAAGACTATAAAAATTATGGAGAATATCGGATTAGAAAATATTGCCATCAGTTCCGTTACAGTTATGGAATTATATTTCGGTGCTTTCAACAAAAGAGAACTGAATAAAATCAAAAAACATCTCAGAGCACTAAACATTGTGCATTTTGATAATGATGTTTCAGAGTTAGCAGTCAGCATGATCGAAAGTTATAGTAAAAGCCACGGGCTTCAAATTCCAGATGCAATCATAGCGGCAACAGCGCTGTCATTGGAGATGAACTTGTTTACTTTGAATTTAAAAGATTTCAGATACATAGATGGGCTAAAACTTCAAAAAAATTAAATCGAAATTTATGGGGGCAACATCCTGGAATCGACGCTAAAGCGGTAAGGTTTATTATCATGACCCTGACTTAAAAAGAGATCTTTGTAGAGATGTTGATGAATTTTTTAAGGCATGGAAGGTTCCTGTTCTCTGTAAAACAGACAGGGGTATTTTAATAATAGGAGAATTTAGCCTTGATAACATAGGGAACTTTATCAAGATCCCTACGAAAGAGGAAATGTTAAAGACGGTTGAGATGGAAGTATCAAAGCTCCCCTATCTTTTTTACGGCACCAGGGAAGAATTGGAGGAGAAAAATATTGAACCTGTCGCCATCTGGAGATAGTGTCATATCATGCGTAAAATATCGTATCAGGCACTCGTCATTCCCACGAAGATGTGGGGCAACCGAGGAGCCTGTGAAGCCGCCGTTGCCGTAATTTTTGATGAAACCGCAGATGGACGCAGATATTTATCCACGAAGGGCGCGAAGGGACACCAAGAAGGGCTAAAGAGGGATTTAAGCTTTTACCCCTTCGAGCTCTTCGTGGTGGAAAAACAATTTACCGTAATAAGATAATCCACAGGAATCCGTGTATAAATACTGTTACCTGGTAGTCTTTGTGGTTTTTTTATGTGCAACCAAGAAATGCACAAACAGTAATAAGGAAATTATTGCGTTGGATCGATGATTTTAAGGTCTTTAAAATAAGCTCGGTAAAAACCACGGTCTCTTGTGATAAGCTGATTAGCACATTTTATCGCATGACCACCGATGATAAAGTCGCTGATAATATGGATTCTGCCTGGTAATATTTCCCCGCAATGAGGACATTTTTGATTTTTCTTTCTATTTTCAAGATAGTTTTTCCAGGCAAGGCTTGCCTCATAAAGAGCCTTATCAGTAGAATTTACAAGTTTAATATCTGTTTCATCTAAAAACGTCCTGAGTTCTTCCAGAGAGAGGAACTGGGAGGAGAGTTCGGCAAACACCATTTCGGAAATAACAAGACTGCCTTGTTCGGACAATATTTCAAGTGTTTCTAAAGAAGTTGTCGCATAATCTGCATTTGGGATAAGGATATCCAGTAGTATATTAGTATCAACTGCTGATATCATCAGGCTTTCCTCTCAGTTCTTCAATGATTCTATCGGAGTTGGCTCCCTGAAGATTTGAGAGATATCCAAAGTACTTGCGAAAAGATTTTTTTCTATGTTTCTTTTTGCATAGAAAAACTTGATTACCGGAGATTTGGAAATCAACTTCATCTCCAGGGAAAATACTCAATACATCACGTACAGACTTTGGGATAAAAATTTGTCCTTCAGAGGAAATGGTTGGCATTAGCTTTCTCCTTTATATTTTTTAAACTTATAGTTTGTTATGAACTTCAATTTTAATCTAACATATAAGACTCTGTTTTTCAAATATTATTCTGTGGAACCGCAGATAAACGCAAATGCACGCAGATAAGAGAATAAGAGAAACAAATAAATGATAAAGAATTTATGTAAACATATTACATTAATAACAATATTCCTTTTTCTGTTATGTTATGGGAACGTCTATTCGGATATGGCATTTGTGGCTAATGTGGACGGCAACTGGGATCTGTTTTTAGCAGATGATAATGGTAAAAATCCGGTTCGGCTTACAAATACATTGTATGATGAAAAAGATCCTTGTTGGTCTTCAGACAAAAAAAGGATCGTTTATGCAACCAGCGACGGTAATTTAAATATCGTGAACATTGACAGCCGAGAAACCTTTCAGATTGCTGTAGGCAAGGCAAAAACGCCCAAGATCAGTCCTTGTTTTTCGCTTGATGGAAAGGAAATAGCATTTGCGCAATTCAGGCCGCCGGATGAAGGCGATGATACCGATTTGATGATATTTAACCTGGAAACTAAAGCCTTCAGAAGAGTCCTTGATCAGTATGCCATTCAGATGTGGCCGGCATGGTCACCGGACGACAGTCGTCTGGTTTACGCAAATATGCATTGCTCGGCAGATTGCGGCCGGCTTATCCAGGAACTCTGGGTCACAGATCCAAAAGGCGGCTGGGCCCGGCAGCTTTTGATGACAAATTCTCTTTGCCAACAACCGGCCTGGTCGCCGGATGGAAGGAAGATCGCTTTTTCTTCCGATAAGAGCGGGAATTATGATATATGGGTTTTGTCTCTTAGAGACTGGCAATTGAAGCAGGTAACTATGGAAGAAAGCCTGGATGTAAGCCCAGCCTGGTCGCCTGATGGGGATAAGCTGGCCTTTGTTTCCACGAGATCTGGCAAGATGGAGATATGGATTAAAGAGCTGAAGAGTGGGGAAGCAAGAAGATTTAGGCCGTTTGGGGAGAGGGATGTTGAGTGCAAGGACGTTGATTGGTAATAAAAATGGAACCGCAGATAAACACAGATGAACGCAGATAATCAAAACAAGCTCTCAGAGAAGATTATTGGATGTGCTTTTAAAGTCCACAATATGTTAGGCTGTGGTTTTCTGGAAAAAGTCTACGAAAATGCCTTGACTCATGAATTAAGAAAGAATGCGCTGTCCGTTGAACAACAAAAACCGATCCAGGTAATTTACGATAACATAATTGTTGGGGACTATATTGCTGATATTCTGATCGAATCTGTCGTTATTCTGGAGTTAAAAGCCACAAAGGTAATTGACAAAATCCACGAGGCTCAACTATTAAACTACCTGAAGGCTACCGGCCTGAATTTGGGACTGATACTTAATTTTGGCCAGCCAAAGCTTCAAATACGGAGGTTTGTAAACAACTTTTAATCTGCGTTTATCTGTGTTCATCTGCGGTTACAAAAAGGAGTATTTATGAAAAAAGTTATAGTCTTTCTTCTCTTGTTGTTCATCTGCTCATGCGCCCCTCAGCAGATTATTAAAGAACAGGAACCGGTTTTATCGCCACCTCTCGCAAAAATACCCACACAAGTCATGAAGGAGCCGGTACTCCCGACTAAGCAGGTCGTTACACCGCTCTTTGGCACGTTGCTATCGGACATCAAGATATCCAAAACCTCGTTTAACCCCAGCCATGGCGAGGAAGTAGCAATATACTACCATATTTCGAAACCAGCCAAAGTAATCGTGCACGTTTATGACCCTGACCATGCTTTGATCAGGATGCTTGCTGTTGAGCGAGACGTGAATGAGGGAGAACAAACAATCATCTGGGACGGAAAGGATCCGGATGGAAATCTTGTGCCGGATGAAGCTTACTTCTTTACCATCATGGCGGAGGACGAATCGGGCGCTAAAGAGATTTATGACCCGACCACTTTTTCAGGCGGCGCAGAGCACGACATAACAACTGCCGACATTAATCCTCAAAGCCAGACCATCACCTACAAAATGCCCGAGATGGGAAGAGTTATGATCCGCATGGGAATCCAGGGCGGTCCTTTGATGAACCAGATTGTGGACTGGAAGCCGAGAGTCAAGGGGATGATCACCGAGTACTGGAATGGAAAAGACAAAGACAATCTTGCAGATCTACACAATCATCCCAAGTTTAAAATGATTGTGACCTATTTTACACTGCCTGAGAATTCAGTTATAGCCTTTGGCAACAAGACGCAGACATACAGAGATTATAAAAAATCGATTACTGCCGAAAGACCTGTAAAGATAAAACGGCCCAGCACTGTTCAGAAAGTGTCTCACCATTATGGCTTGCCTATAACAATGGATTATTCACCAAATGTAAAAATGACATTTGTTAATGCCCAGGGTAAGCACAAGTTGTGGATGCACGGCTGCGCTTTTAAGTAAAAAAGAAATTTTCCCCAGAGGCAGTGGAGAAATTCAGGCAACTTTTAAGACAAAGCGTTTTGAAGGTGACCAGGAGACAACCATCACTGTCTATTCCAATGACCCCGATGACCCGGAAATCGAGCTCACGATTATAGGAACTATCAAACGGGATGTAGCGGTTGTCCCGCAAGGTATAAATTGGGGGGATGTTGAAAAAGGGGAAACCGTTACCAGTAGCGTAAGACTTCTTCAGCTATCGCAAAACAAATTGGTTCTGCGCAGAATCGAGGTCAATGAGAAATATCTGAATGCAACCACATCAAGGTTCAGAGAAGAAAACAGCCGCGGGATTAATATTGACATCACTTTGAAATCCGAGGCTCCGGTAGGAGAATTAAGTGAGGTTATCACACTGCACACAAACATTAAGAGGAGACCGCGAATAGATGTGCCTGTCTGGGCAAATATCCTTGGCCGCCTCCAGGTTCAGCCTAAGATACTCTCATTGAGAGCGATTTCTAAGGGCGGGAAAATATCTCAATCCATTACCGTTTCCAGCAGTGATGGAAAGAAGTTCCATGTGCTTAAAGCAAACTGCGACCTGCCTTTTATTCACCTTCAATCATCAGTTGATAAGAAAAACAATATTGTAAAAATTTCAGGTACAATAGATAAGGTAAGTCCGGCAGGGAGGCTTTCCGGACATATAGATATTTACACAGATGATCTGGACCAGAGTGTGATTCATGTGCCTGTTTATGGCGTGATTGAAAAGTGATGTTTTCGTAAAAAGGCTACAGCGATTGCAAAAGAACTGAATACAGATATTCAGGATTCAGATAGACCCCTTTGGTGATCTTATAAAGATTGGGAGAAGACAATGAAAAAGCTAATTCGCTTATGGTCTATATTCTTTATCTTATTACTGGTCATAGGTTGTGACCAAGAGACCACAAGGGAAGTCGTCATCTACACCTCGGTTGACCAGGTATTCTCGGAGCCTATTCTGAGCGATTTTGAAAAAACCACGGGAATCAAGGTAAAGGCTCTTTACGATGTGGAAGCGAGCAAAACCGTGGGGCTGGTAAATCGACTCCTTGCTGAGAAAGGTCATCCCCGGTGCGACGTGTTCTGGAACTCCGAGGCAGGAAGGACGATCTTCCTCAAACAAAAGGGCCTTTTCACTCCCTATGCATCACCCTCGGCAAAGGACATACTGCCTCAGTTTAAAGACAAAGATGATTACTGGACCGGTTTTGCCGCCAGGGCCAGGGTGCTGGTTTATAATACCAATCTGCTTAAAGACACAGATCTGCCGAAATCAATATTTGAACTTACCGAATCACAATGGAAAGGGAAAGTAGCTCTGGGGTATCCTGTGTTCGGCACCACTGCAACACATATGGCCGCTCTTTACGCAGCGTTGGGGCAGGAAAAAACAGAGAAGTTTTTGAAAGAGCTTAAGGCTTTGGAGTTCTATTTCTTTCAGTAGCTACGCCCATAGCTGTTCTCTTAAATGTGGCCGGACCTCTATCAACGTATGTAAAGGTTCTGGAAACTTCAAAAGCACAAATTGGATACAGCATAGTGCTGGCTCTCTTCGGTGGATTCTCCATGGCATGTCTGGCTTTCTTTATTTCCTGTTTCATAGAGAGAATGGCCAGTCGGGCTAAGATCGTAGTGGAATTTGCCTCTCTCATTCCTTTTGCTATCCCTGCCACTGTTTTAGGAATCGGTATGATTAAGGTTTGTAATCGACAAATAACTGATGTCATCTACGGGAGTTCTCTTATCATAGTCTTTGGTTACGTGGCTCATTTTATTCCATTTACCAGCAGGGTAACTTCCTCGGCCTTCAACCAGTTGAATCCTCGCCTGGAAGAAATGGCATCCTTGATTACTGCCAACTGGTTCAAAATAATCGGAAAAATTGTCTTGCCGCTAATGAAACCCGGATTGCTGGCGGCTTTTTTTATCGGCTTTATTCTCTCTATTGGGGAGCTGGGAACCACACTCCTTATTATGCCTCCGGGTAAGACAACATTGCCGGTTAAAATCTATAATCTTATGCACTATGGGGCAGAACAGATGGTTGCTGCTTTGCCACAAAAAATATATCATCAGAT
>QMMZ01000124.1 GCA_003647525.1 Deltaproteobacteria bacterium
ATTACGTATAGCCTTTGTTGTGCCGTCGTACTTTATTCTAGTCATTATTTTTTACAATGTTTTTGTTAACCTTTTCATTACCATAAATATCAATATTCTCTGATTTTGAATATTTTTTCCATTCTCTTAATAACTTATTAAAATCATCGTTTTCACATAACTCAAATCTTTTCAACGCATAATACATTGCTGATATTGAAACATTAGAAAATTTTGAACGATGTCTTTTTTGGCATTTGGGACACCACATCATTGGTGGTTGAATATTCAAATCAGTTCGAATTTGTTTTAATCTATTATTTAAATCATCTACTAAATCAAAATGTTGCTCAATGGAAAGATTTGAATTCCATTTATTTTTTAGAATTTCCTTTAACTCAGGAAACCAAGTAGTATGTGCTTGTCCTGCAGGCATGATTATTCAAATTCTTTTTTTATGTTTATTTCGTCCATTTCTTCATGTGACACTCCGTATGGAAATCCACCGCTTGTATATCCCATAATCATTGCGAAATTTTCATCACTATCAAATCCACACGAGGCGTTTAATTCATCTTCTCGTTTTTTCTTGAATGAAAGTCTTTGTTGTCTAAGAGCTTCCATTGAATTTATCAATTGCTTTTCATATTCTTCTGAGATTTCAACTCCAATCATTCTTAGTTCTTTAAATGCACACAATTTATCAACTGAATATTTTTTTGAGTATCCTTTAACAATATTATTCCCTGAATATGTTTTTATCCAATTCTTGGCAGAACAAAGCCTTCTTTCTCTTTTTGGAGTAATTTTCATTTAATCTAATCAAATGGTTCTTTAGGTAAAGCTAATAAATTCTTAATATAACGCTCGTTATTATATGGTTTACCAAATTTCATAACGTCAAATAATTCGACAGCTAAACATTGTCCAATCATTTGTCTGGTTTGGAAGTCATCAAATCCTTGTTTTCGCAATCTATCAAATGCGTCTTTAGTCTCAAGAGGGTCGTTATCTCTGAGTTGATTCTTTATTATCTCAAAAATCTGTTCTCTTAATATTTCATTTGTTTCCATAGTTGCAGGTTTTTTTCAGTATGCGGCACAACATCTATATATCCACAACTCCCTTCCCTAATTATATAAATACCGTTTAATACTTCTCTTAGGTGTTTTTACAAATTCTTCAGGATGTAATTCAATGGTTGAAACATTCATGTATTTTGGAAGTTTATGATTGAGTGCCTTCCTGTGATGCTCAAAAATTTTCAGCAACTCACTATTCGAAATATCTTCTTTTTTAACAACATCAGCATCCGGAAAAACCATAGCCACCAATTTATCATTCCGATGAACAACAACTGATTCAGCCACGGCATGCCTGTTATTCAATATTGATTCAATTTCTTCAGGATATATATTTTTACCATTGGCACCCAGTATCATACTTTTACTACGTCCTTTGATGTAGATAAATCCTTTCTCATCAACATAACCCAGATCACCTGTATGCAACCAGCCATCTTCGTCAATAACCTTGCGTGTGTCTTCTTCACTCTTATAATACCCATCCATTACATTTTCACCACGGACACAAATTTCACCAGCTAATTTTTCAGGAGATTCTTTGTCAATTTTTACTTCCAGCGTATCCACCATTTTACCGGATGATCCGGCAGGAAGATCACGCCAGCTATTATAACTGATCAATGGGCCACATTCTGTCATGCCATAACCTACAGTATATTTAAACTTCATTCGCCTGAAAAACATTTCAGCCTCTTGGTTCAATGGTGCACCACCCATTACTATCTCATGAAAATTTCCGCCAAACACAGTTGTAAGCTGAGCTTTAAATTTATTCAATATCAACCTATTAACACCGGGCATTGAAAGCAATAATTTAATGTGCCATTTACCAAGAACCGGCAGCAATTTGTTCTTATAAATTTTCTCAATGATCAATGGGACTGAAAGAATAAGTGCTGGTTTAATTTCCTGGAAAGCCTTCATGATAATTTGTGGCGAGGGAGTTTTTGTGAGAATAGTTACATGACAACCCAGCGTAAACGGAAATAAAAACTCAAAAGCACACCCAAAGGTATGCGCCATGGGTAATAATGACACAATGCTGTCGCCTGCTTTTAAAGGCATATTGTTTTGGGCAAACCTGATATTGGCTGCAAGGCTGTTATGTGCCAACATAACTCCTTTTGTAAAACCTGATGTTCCTGATGTATAACTCAATACAGCCAAATTATCATTGGGTATTTCAGGTAAATTGAGGTCGGAGGGTTTAACATTAGTAGCATCTATAATTTTCCCAAGTTCTGATTTCTCATAGGCATTTGTAAGATTTTCTGTCTTACATTTTAACAATGAATAATCATCAATTTTTAGGATACCATAAAGTTTGTCTAAATCTGAACAATCAATTGTTTCTATTACTTTTTCGTCAGCGAAAAGCAATACAGAATCAGAATGGTCTAAAATGCCTTTCAGGTCATTCGCTTTAAAATCAGGAAAAACTGGAACCACAACTGCGCCATATGTAACAATAGATAAGTACAATATCCCCCAGCGGGCTGAATTTTTCCCAACTATGGCCACTTTTTCTCCCGGATTAATCCCCAGTTCATTAAACAATTTGTGAAAGCGAATGATAGAAGCCCCAATTTCTCTGTATGTGAATGATTTTCCATTGTAATCGGCAAGTGCCGGAATGTCCCAGTTCTTTGTGATGCTATCAGAAAGATAAGATACAAATGTCTTCTCTAACATAATTCAATACAATTGATGAGAGGTAAAGATACAAAGAGATTTATTAAGTTGATCTATTTGTTTGTAAAAAATAAATTGATCAACTGGATACTGGTTACAGAGGGTGTACGACAAATTGCACATAATTCAAAGTTTTCTCTTTTTCCGTTTTGCCCCATTCCCTATAGGGAGTCGTAAAAAGAGAAAATTTTGAGAATCCCCTTCAGGGGACTTAGGGGTAAAAAAGTGCAATTTGTCGTACACCTGTTACTGAACAATTGCCTTCATATTTTTAGTATATATTCTAAATTTGAATATTTTTACTAAATTAGATTTTCATTAATTAAACTTAGAACAATGAAAAGATTTATCCTTTTAGTAATATATATTGCTGTAGGGCTTATAGCAACTGCACAAACTTTTGAAGACTTCATCAATTACCTAAATAGTGTACAAACCGGCAGCCGGCAGGAAGTTGTTGATAGTTTTCAAATTGCTAACCAATATTATCCATTAACTGAGGATGGGCTGGCACATTTTATTTACATCGGACCTGGTGAAGACCTTGCTGTGCCGGGTGACTTTAGTGGATGGAATCCGGCAACTGCTCCTATGACCAGCATCATTGAAACAAATTTTTGGTACAGGACTTATTCATTCGAAAATACCGCCAGGCTCGATTACAAATTTGTTTACAATGGCAACACATGGATATTGGATCCCATGAATCCATATACAGCACCCGGAGGATATGGTGATAATTCAGAATTGCGTATGCCAGACTATATACCTCCAGCAGAAATCAACTATTATCCCAACATCCCACATGGCACCCTGGAAGACACTTCATTTTACAGTACCAACCTGAATAATAGCAGAACCATAAAAGTGTATCTCCCACCAGGATATGCGGAATCAACTGAGGAATACCGTTTAGTACTTGTGCATGATGGGTTGGAATATATTTCATTTGCAAAAATGGATAATACCCTGGATTACCTGATTGCTGAAGAGAAGATAAAACCAACAATAGCGGTATTTGTTCCTCCCGTAGATCGCACACCTGAATATGCAGAAGAAAAACAAGATGCTTTCACAAGCTTTATCATTGACGAAGTGATGCCCTGGATCAATACAAAATACAGAACCATTAATGAAGCAAGTTCCAATGCTGTAATAGGTTCTTCATTGGGTGGAAATATCTCCTTGTGGATCGGAATGAACCATCCTGAAATATTTGGACATGCTGGTTCTTTTTCGCCATATATTGAAAATGATATTTTGACAACTTTTGAAAATTCGCCCATGTTTGATTTGCAGATTTATATGAATCATGGGACATATGATCATCTCGATCCCATCCAGCAGAGTGTAGATGCTTTTTTACCCATCCTGGAAGAAAAGGAGTATGTTTATGAATATGGCGAATATCCTGAAGGACATAGTTACGGTTTTTGGCGGGCACATGTTGATGATGCGCTGGAGTTTTTCTTCCCGGGACCAAATGCTGCAATATTTAATAATCCTTACCAGCCTGTTGGCGGTACACTTTCTCAAAACTATCCCAATCCATTTAATCATCAAACCACCGTCAAATATCAATTGGATAAACCAGCCAAAATAAAAATTGAAATTATCAATCTTTCCGGGCAGGTGGTTAAGCTTTTGACAGATAAACATCAAAGCACTGGTGAACATGTTATTATTTGGAATGGAACTGATAACGCTGGTAACAAATTGCCTGAAGGCATGTACTTTAATTGTCTGTATATCGAAAACAGAATAGTTGCAAGTAGAAGGATAATACTGATTCCATAAATCAATACATATTTTTCACTTATACATTTGCATACATTTGAAAATAAGTTTGATTCAGTTAAGTCTATCTTTAGCTCTCCTTTTTTTTGTATTCAAAATTCTTTTTTTATTTGGGCAATTAATCAAGAAAGATGAAGCTGAATAATTAAAACAAAAATGCAGTAATTCTCCTATCAATCCTAAATATGTATAGGTATTCCCAAATTCAGAAAACAATTAAGGATACAAAGTCATAAATAGCTGATTTTAAACACCTAGCTAAATAGCACAATTATTGTGTAAATTTTCAATATTAAAATTTAAGAAATTATTGAACCATTAAGTACTTTCATTTGTTCTAAAAAAACAAAACAAACTTTACGAATTAACCACTAATACTGCTTATGATGAAAAAAATTCTTTTCTCCGTCATTCTTTTGATAATGCTGAACTCATTAGTCGATCAGGCTATTGCCCAAAATAACGATAACTTATTGAATCTTCCCCCTATAGCAATTTGTCAGGATATATTTGTTAGTGCCAACGACAGCTGCGTTGCCATTGTTGACCCCATACTGGTTGATAGCGGATCATATGACCCTGATGGGGATTCTCTAATATTTACATTGTCGCCCGAAGGCCCTTATCCTATTGGAATTAATGAAGTTATGCTTACCGTTACAGATACTGTCGGTGATTATGACCAATGTACTGCAAGCATAACAGTTGTTGATGATTCAATACCAACAGTACTTACTCAAAGCGTTGTAATATACCTCGATTCAAGTGGTATGGCTTCTATAACCCCGGCAAATATTAACTCTGGAAGTTTTGATAATTGTGGTATTGACACAATGTATCTCGATGTTTATGATTTCAGCTGTGAAAACATTGGATATAATATGATTACACTTTCGGTTACCGACTTTGCAGGAAATTCTTCAAGTGCATCTGATTCAGTAACAGTGATGGATACCATTCCACCTCATATAACAGTAACCACTGATATAGCCTCTTTATGGCCTCCTAACCATAAATACGAAGATTTTGAATTGAGCGACTTTGTGATTTCAGTGTGGGACAATTGCCCAAATGTTACTGAAGATGATGTTGATATAACCTATGCCTCAAGCGACGAACCAGAAAATGGAGAAGGTGATGGAAATACTTATGATGATATTGTGATCAGTAATGAGTGCAAAAATATCAGCGTTCGAAAAGAGCGACAAGGAGGAGAAAATGGCAGGGTATACACCATCCAGTTTAAATTGGATGATGGAAATGATCAGGTTGATTCAGCTTATTGTTATGTATTTGTTCCTCACAACCCGGGAAGCACAACCTTTGATGATGGAGCAGCTTATAAAGTTAATGGTGATTGTAGTACTACTACAGCCATTTTTGAAAACGAAGGTGGGAACCTTAAAAATGGTGAAACAAGTTTCAAGTTTTTTCCCAACCCATTTTTATACTTCGCCAAAGTTGAATTTTATTTAAGTGAAAAACAAGACATTGAACTTGAAATCTACAACGTTCAGGGAAAATTAATCAAAGTACTTTATAAAGGAATATTATCAGAAGGAAAGCACTCATATTCCTGGAACGGGCAAAATACAAATAACCAAAAGCTAGATAAAGGAATATATTTCATCCGCTTAATTACAAATGAAAAAGTTTTTATTAAGCAGATAGTAAAAATGTAAGAATTCTTTATATGATCAGCCTAAACACTTAAATAATCAATCAGGCACCTGCCCGGTACTTCCATTATTTAATATCCAGAGTACGTTCTTATCATTATTATCGACCTGGCCATCCATATTAAAATC
>QMMZ01000125.1 GCA_003647525.1 Deltaproteobacteria bacterium
AGAAAATGTTTTCTATGTTTACAGAGCTGGAAGCTGGAAGTGATGCAGAGAAAGAATTTCTTATAGCGGTAAGCAAGCTAAAAGGATTGAAGGTGATCATTGCCGACAGTGTAGCAGATGCTTCTAAAATTTACAAGAAAGCAATTGCAGATGTTGACAAAGCCGGTTATGAAGAATTGATGTCGGTAAAAGATGCCAAAGAAAACCTGAAATTTTCAATAATTGAAAAGGATGGCATCATCCGTGAATTGATCATGGTGGCAGGAGGTAATAAGGGTTTTGTTATGCTCAGCCTGTACGGCGAAATAGATTTGAAAAATATTTCTAAAATTGCACAAGAAATGAGGGTTGAAGGGTTAGAAAAACTTGATAAGATTGATCGTAAGCATGACAAAGAAAACCATAATCATTAGTTTTATATTGGTAATAGGGTGTTTTAGCTCCCTTTTTTCTCAGGAACAACCGTTAAAGGATTTTGCTGAGGATAGAAAAGAACATGAATTTTGCTTCTATCCCAGCACTTTGCGTATGGTAAACCTGGCCAACAACCCCGATTTTGATGATCTGGTCAACGGAATAGAAAAACTTTTAATATATAATCTTGATTCTACTTCAAGAGCCACTAAAACCTATAAACAAATCATTACCACTTATCAGAAACTTGATTTCGAAGAATACGCTTCAGCCTATGGAGGTGGGCTAAACTTTTATATTTATGGAAAGGAAGGGCAGAAAGTATCAGAATATATCGGAATAATCAGGCAGGAAGATATACTGACAGCTTTTTACATTAGGGGCCGCCTTGCTATGAATAAAATTCCTCGTTTAATGCAATCTATGAGCGAAGGCGATTTCATAAATCCATTTGATTTTAACTTAGCAGATTTTGGAAAAAGTACTCAGGATCAATAAACTATCTAAGCGGTTTGGTAAAATACAGGCTGTTGACAAACTGGATCTGGACATATCTGCAGGCCAGGTTTTTGGCATATTGGGGCCCAATGGCAGTGGAAAAACCACTACTCTCGGGATGATCCTCGATGTGATTGCTCCAACTGAGGGTAGTTTTCAGTGGTTTGGTGAAAAAGATACAGTGGAAGCGAGAAAAGGAATAGGATCAATACTCGAAACGCCTTGCTTTTTCCCATATCTGACAGCTGTTCAAAATTTGAGGATTACAGCGCATATTAAGCAGTGTGGGACGGAAAATATTGATAGTGTTTTAAGACAGGTAGGGCTTTTTGATCGTCGTAACGATAAGTTCAAAACATACAGCCTGGGTATGAAACAAAGACTTTCAATAGGTTCGGCTTTGCTCTCAGACCCACCGGTACTAATCCTGGATGAACCTACCAACGGACTTGATCCGGAAGGTATTGCAGAGGTAAGGGATTTGATCAGGAGAATCACAAAAAAGGGCAAGACCATAATCATGGCCAGCCATTTGCTGGATGAAGTTCAGAAAGTATGCACACACTTCTGTGTTTTGCGAAATGGGAAAAAATTGCATGAGGGCAGTGTAAGTGAAACGCTGGGAGAAATAAATAGAGTCGAAGTAGTAGCCGAAGAAATGACCAATCTTGTAACAGTCATAGAAAATTTCCCTGGTAAAAGGTCTTTCCATGAAAATGGTAGCAGCTTGATAATTACTATGAATGAGGGTGTAAATGCAGCCGATTTAAATAAACATTGCTTTGAGCAGGGCATCATTTTAAAAAAACTATTTACACATCGCAATTCGCTCGAAAAGGAATTTTTAAAAATACTCAGGGAAAATGATTAGGGCGCTAAAACTTGAATGGCTAAAGATCAGGAATTACAGGGTTTTCTGGATACTGACAATCATGTATTTGCTTGCTCTGATTATTATTGCGTCAGGTGGAATGCTTCTGTTGGAATGGTTGAAAAGCGAAGGTGCTGACTTCAGGGGTCTCAATCCAACCATTGTGCCTATTTACGATTTCCCGGATATCTGGCAAAACACAACCTATCTTGCGACTTTTGTTAAAATTCTGCTCGCATTTATTGTCGTTATTTCAGTTAGCAATGACATAACCTACCATACGTTGCGACAAAACATCATTGACGGTATCAGCAAAAAGGAATATATCCTTAGTAAGTTTTTATTTATTGTTACGATGGCTGCTGTTAGTACTCTGTTTCTTTTCATGCTTGGTTTAATCAACGGTTCAATTTATTCGCATGTCTGGGGTGTTGAGTATATTTTTGATGAGATGGAATATCTGGCAGTATTTTTTTATGAAGTGATCATTTATTGTTCACTTGCATTTCTATTATCACTCATCATCAAAAAAGCTGGCTTTGTGATCGTTGCATTATTCTTATATACATTGATGTTTGAGCCTGTTGCGACAACTATTATGATCAACGCACCCGTATTCAAAGATGGAATTGCTCCAGATATAGCTCAATTCTTCCCTGTCAAAGCGCTCAATAACCTGATATCTGTTCCGTTTGGTCGCTATATTTTTATGGAAATTGAAGACAACCTTTCGATTAAAGTCATTGCCATTGCCACTGGATGGTTTGCTATTTACCTCACGTCGATATTTTTAATTTTAAATAAAAGGGATTTGAATTGATTTCGGGTTTATGAAAAAATTTTGGTACATTTTTATTTATTAAGCCTGGTTTTTAACTACTAAAAACTATACTTCAATTTAAACATCATCATATTGTAATCGATGAAATTTGCAAACACATTATCTCCTTTCCCATCAAAAAGAGCTGCTGATAATGTTATTTCAGCATTATCTGTGGCCATATATGAGATTTCGGGTATATAAATAAATGTGTAATTATTTTCAATATCCTTCCAGTCGGATACAATAAATCCTCCACTTAAAGGAGCAATTTTTAATCTATCTTCAAAAAATTTCCTTTCCAGTCTGACAAAGAAATAGTCATTTAGGGCATCTCTTCCACGCTCGTTTACAAATCCATGCAAGTATTGAATATTTAAGTAAGTGCCATTAGCAAAATTATAATCTGCTCCAATTACAAATTTTGTATAAACTTCATTTTTTAAAACAACTGAGTCTTGAGTAACTGGAACAGGTGAATCTGGATAAAATGCTGAAAAATCATTGGTCATTACAACTTCGTTTTCAGGTAAAAAAGCTGCAGCTTCTGCCCATACACCAACACCTCTAATACTTCCTGCTAGATCGGCTCCAAAAACATGTGTTCTGTAAAAAGATAAATCCGAATTAATTGAAATTCCCCCAGTAGTATCAACAGGTGCAAAAGTATTGTAGGTTGATATTGGCAAGCCATCTCTACCCCAAACATAACTCAATGAAAAATCAAGTCCGGCTGCGAAGCCTTTGAATTTTATTCCGGCTGTTGAGCTTTCTGCAAGATTATATCTTGGCATTTCTATTTCGTCTGTGAAGTCAACTAATGTCATTCCCGGAGGCATTTCCATGCTTGGTGTCAGTGCCTCTGCAAAAACACCAATAGGCATATTAGCAGGTTGAAAAAATGGAATATATGCACCTTGCAATGAAAACTCAGAATTAAAATAGTAATCAAAACTTATAGCATCTGAACCACGATGGCGACCAAAATCCAGAACATCTTCCAAATCATAAGGATTCAGGTTGTCGGTTGGATTTAATTTATCAGCTGTTCCCCAGGCGATTCGTTGGCGACCAATTTTTAAATCCAATTTTGGAGACAAGAAACCAAATATTTGGACATACGCTTCCCTGATTTCAATATTATAGGGATCAATGATTCCTTTATTATATAAATCGGAGGATGAACTTATTTGAGGTAATCCAATATTTCGAAACCAAACTTCACTATAGAATTTTGAATTCTCAGTTATTTTCTTACCAAGTTTTATTGTTAACCTGTTTTCGTTCCATGCCCAATCGTGTGGGGATTTAAGCAAAAATCGTTGATCAGTTAATAATTCTCCAGACAATTTCACTTTATTATCACCATCTTGTGCTTTCAGGATGTTTGAAATCATCGAAAGCGCTATTAGTACTATTAAACCTATTTGTTTCACTTTATGATATATTTAGTTGCTTTTTAATTGAACTTGTTAGTAAATGGGAATTTTTAAATGCAGTAACTGCAATTTGATTTCCTTCTTTAATAAATTCTTTTATCGCTTGAAGTTTTGATACTTTATCAAATTTTGTAGGGTGTTTTAAGCCCTTAAGCATCACATATTTTATAGTCTTACTTTCTGATTGATAATGAAGGTTAATAAGTGTTTCAACACCAAATCTTGATTCTTTAATTTCATCAACAAGTTGAATAATATCCTTTTTCAGCAATGCCCGTTGACCGGTAAAAGATTTGAAAGGATTAATACTGTGATAAATCAATGTTCTGGATGGCTGCCCAAGAATCATATCAGCTTCACTATTTTCTACAGGTAAAACTAATTAAGCAATATGTGTTTTTTGGAGGTTTGATAAATCGGCATCAATAAATACAATGATTTCATTTGCTACTTTCTCAACACCTATAGCCATTGCATAACCTTTTCCCTTATTTCTTTTAAGATGAATATTTGTTATATCAATCTCTTTATTCAGTTCTTCAATTATGTTTTTTGTATTATCAGTAGAGCCATCATCAACAACGATAATCTCATTAACAATTGGACTTTCTGAAACAGACACAATAACATCCCTAATAGTTCTTTCTTCGTTATAAACACAAATTATTGCTGATACTTTTTTCATGATAAAGATTTTTGATCAATTAATTCCTTCAAACTTTTCTTTGTAGCTTCTCTACCCAATTCAATAAGTTCTACGGCTTTGTAGAAATCAAATGCACCACATGATTCTCTGGAAACTTCAATAAGTATATTGGGTGAATTCATCTCGAGAGTTAACTTCGATATTTGTGTCAACATAAGACTTGAGGTTTCTCCAATAAGATCAAAGTATCCAATTTTTTCATTTTTATTTTCCGGAAATAGTTTGGATAGTTTCTTTTGAAAACCACTTAATTTCCCATTGGTGAGTTTTTCAAAATATCCCCAATTCTGGTTCGTTTCAACTATTGATTTTTTATATGGAATTTGTGCGTTTACATTAACGGCAATAAGAATGTCATCTTCATGACGAACTACCCTGTTAACAGGTATGGGGTTAAGTACCCCACCATCAACAAAGAGAGTGTCATTTTTTTTCAGTGGAGTGATAACCATAGGAATTGATATTGAAGCCCTTATTGCCTCAAATAAACTCCCTTCAGTTATCACTACTTCTTTTTTATGATTAAGGTTAGTAGCTACAGCAGCAAATTTTATGGGTAAGTCTTCAATATTCCGGTCGGGAATGAATTTCTGAATCTCCTTTAATACTTTATCAGCTTTTATAATTCCCTTAGTACTTAATGTGAAATCAACCAGATTGAACACATCCATTTTACTTAGTGAACACAACCATGATTCATATTCATCCAATTTTCCGGTAGCATATATACCACCAACCAAAGCACCCATTGAAGTCCCTGAAATGGAGCTGATTTCATAACCCTCCTTAATAAGTTCGCTAATTACTCCGATATGAGCAGTTCCACGAGCACCTCCGCTGCCCAATACCAATGCTACCTTCTGTTTCATTTTACTGTTTCAGTTTTCTTACTGTAAAATCATCATCAGAAAGCCCCTGATCATATATCACATCAGACATAAGCATTTTTGTCTTGTGCTTTTTCTTTAGATCTGTCATGAAAATCTCTTCTGCATTCCAGTATGGTTCAATTTTTTTGAACTTGTAAGAAGCTTCCTTTATTTTCTTCTTTCCTTTATCATAATATTCCATTAATACAGGATAAAAGTATTCTTTATGAATTTTTACTATAAGCTTATAATAGGCTGATTTGGGAGATTTGGGAGTTAATTCCAGAACATAAACATCCCCTTCGGTTTCAAGCATTTTGGTAGTATATTTTTCAGAATATGGTTTTGCTTCCATGTCATCATAAGAAAAATCTGTTCCGGCAAAATTTTGGCTTTTTACTGAAGATGATATCCTTCTTTCCTTGCCAAATGCCGGCATATACAAATACATCACATCGTTAGGCAACGATAAAACAGCAATTCCTGCCTGGGATGAAGGTGCAGTAAATCTAAAAATGCGTTTATCATTTCCTTTTTGAATTACATTTGATTCACGAGTTTTTTCTTTTCCTGCTTTGTCGATTAAAACAATTTTTGTTTTACTAGTCATATCTTTTGGAGAATACATGACATCATCCATTTTCTTTAATATGGTATTCGCATCCTGTGCGTTTGCACTTATCATTCCTCCTACAAGAAGAAATGCACTTACTATTGTTAATTTCAATTTTTTCA
>QMMZ01000126.1 GCA_003647525.1 Deltaproteobacteria bacterium
CATGGGTTGTTTGTGCCCGTGGCCTTCGGCTGCAGCAACAGCGGATAAAGTCATGGTTAAAATAAGAGAAAAGACTAAAATAGTAATTTTCCTTTTCATAATTACATCCTCCTTGGTTTTAATTAATGCTTATTTATCACTCACACAATTGGATCTCACATCCCGTAAGCCTGAGCCCGGAATCATTGCCGATCTCAGCAATCAAACAAACAATGTGTTTCATGCCCTTTGTTGTCAGCAACCACCATGCATCCATGACATCGAAATGGCCAAATCTTGAAGAGACAATCTCCACCTTATCTGCCTTGATCTTTAAGTTCTTAACCGCTTCTGTCATATCAAAATCTTTTTCAATATTTTCTTTTCCAACAACATAAATAATTACCCCTGTCTTCATTTTTTACCTCCTTAAAAATCCCCTGACCGAGTCAAGTTTGAGGAATTTCGCCGGAAAAGAGTATCCCTTTCTGCTTAATTTCTGCTGATCGCTTTGGTAACTCTTTCTTTTAATTCTTGAAAAATATCTTCCATTTTTTCTACCTCATCCTGAGGCAAAGACCATTCAACAAGCTGTTCAATGACATCCTGAGCACACGCGGCATGTTTTTATCAGCAATCAAATCTTTTGTGGTTTCTATCTTTTTTCCGGCTATCTCCTCAGCCATATCACTACACCAGAGTTTAAAAAAGCCAAGATCGTTAACCAGCCCATTTTCATAGTCATCACTTATAGCAAAAGAAGATTCGATAAAGCCGGCATAGCGAGGCTGAAGAAGTATCTCTTCAAAAGCCTTAATCAAATCGTACTTGCCGACGTTACATTCATATCCATCCACGGAAATCAATCCAAAGCCACTGATTTTTCTGTCTTTCAGACGTTGAAAAACATTGCGTTGGGAAACCATCCCGTTTTGTTTATACATCGCTTCCTGAACAGCTTCATATACGGCCTTTGCAATCAGTTCCCCCATCTTTGTGTGGCCGCCGGCATTATTGATTTCACTTCCTTTGCCCTCCACAACGATGATATTATCGGTTCCTGTTCCGGTAGCCTGGTGAATGAGGGGAGTACAACTGCTTCTGATATCAAAATCCTGTAACGTTGCGGTTTTAGCCTCAGTGGCGCTGATTATGGCTCTTGTCATCGCACGCTGTGATAGCTTCATATTGGTTAAAAGAATGATATTTATGGTCCCGGGCTCATAAAACCTCCCTTCATCAACTGACATTCTGACCGCATTTGATTTAACTCCGGCAGTTACCAGGGCATATACCTTCATATCTTTAAACCGTTTTTGCTTTACCGCCAGGTTGTCCATATCCGCACCCGTAAAGATGAAACTGACTTTATCTTCCGATTTACCGATGACCTGATATACCCGCTCCCTTATTTTCTTCAATCCGAGTTTATGTCCAAGCGCCCAGCATGGAGGAGGAGAATAATGGTTTCCTACAGATATGATATGGTTGCGTTGTCCTTCGAGGGAGGAAACCACGGATAATGGTGACTTGAATTCGACAATCAGTGTCTTGTTCACAAAATCATGGATTTTGCTGTATATAATACGTGCATCTTCTATGTAATTGAGGTCAAGATCAAAATGATGTGATTTAAATATATGATCTTTAAAGACTTGTACTTCTTCCCTGGAAAACTCATTTTCATAAATCCTGGCAAAAAGCCATGAAACAAAATAACCGGCACGGGTGGATGCCCTGCAGGTCAGATCGCATGGAAAATAGAATATCTTACCGTTTTTTACTGCCTCCACATCCTTCCAGCCGGGCTGGTCGAAAAACTTCCTGGCTGCTTCTCTATCACCGCCGCAGCCATAAACAATCTGTGGGTTAAACCTGATCCATTCCTCTTTGGTTACAAGAACAATATTACCCTTTTTGTTGAGCTTCGGAGGAATACCGCCGGCGATTCTGATATATTCATTTTGAAAGGAATCATCACCGGGGGTCATCACCGGGTCTCGCCCCATGAGGCGAATAACCCTTTTTCTCTTTGATTCCGGAATGCTTTCCACCTTCCCGGCAACAATTTGAAGCTCATTCCTTATATCTTCGATAAGCGTTTCCGCTTGCTTTTGCCTGTTAAAAATTTTGCCCAACAAATCGATATTTCGATAGATATCTGAAACAGACTTTGCATCAAGATTGATTAATTGACATTTTTTGTTTTCAAATCTTTTTCTCACTTCTTTATGAAGACCGGACAAGAAAATCACATCAGGCTGTATCGCTTCAATAGCCTTAAGGGATGGTGAGAAGAAGCCGCCAACGACAATTTTATGAACCGTCTCAGGCGGATAGGTGTCGTAATGGGTAACGGCCTTGACCGCATCTCCTGCCCCTATTCTGAAAATAATTTCGGTTATGCCGGGTACCAGGGAAACAACCCTCAATGGCCTTTTTGTAATTGAGATATGGTTGCCCTGAACATCAGTAAACTCTATTGGATGGGAAAATACCGGAACCGCACTCCAGAGAATTGCAAAAAAAATAAAGGAGCATAGATAGTAGTAATGTTTGACTTCTTTCATCTTACCCTCATCAGAAAGGCAGGGCAAGGAGAGATACTCCGCAGAAGCCTCCCCTTGCTATCAATGTCATTTTAGAAATCATACCTCAAGCCGAGGAAAAAACTCCTGCCAGGCATGGGATAGCCCTGAACGTGCTCACAATCCTTGTCAAAGAGGTTTTGAATCTCGCCCCTCAAGGTGATCCCTCCATATTCTTTAAAATCAAAGATCCTTTTACTGACAGTCAAATTGGCAAACGTAAAGCGGCCCTGTGTTATCGTCGTGTAGGTGCCGCCTTCGTAATCCGTAATATCCTGTTTCCCTGTGTAGTAAAGGTTAAGGTTGGCGGAAAAGCCGTCAAGATCAGAGACTGTGATACCATACGATACATGAAGAGCCGATGTGTATTTAAGGTCTTCATTAGCTTCCTTATCTTTGTATTTTGTAAGATAGACAAAACTGACGTAAGGCTCGACCTGATAATCCCAGGAAAAAAGAGAGCCAATATCGTACGAAAGCTCACCTTCCACACCTTCTACTTCAGCTTTTCCAAGGTTTTTCCATGAGGTATCACCACCCGCTGTCGTGTAGGTATCTATTTTATCCTTAAAATCGGTATGAAAATAGGTGAGGGAAGAATCAAAAGAAGCGTATGAGAAGTCTATACCCGCTTCATATGTCCCGCTTTTTTCCGGTTTCAAATTGGGGTTGCCCACATAATGTGTAGGCCAAAACCCCGAAGTAGTGAAATCCGCAGCCAACTGCTTTGCAGAAGGCATCTTGAATGCCTCGCCGTAGTTTGCCCTCAGCTTCAGCCAGTCTGTGATGAGATAGGCCGCTCCAACCCGCGGAGAAATGTGATCATCACTCTCTTTCTTCCCGTCATCTTTCATATCCACTTCATATTCGTCATATCTTACGCCGCCGGTGATTATAAACTTTTTATCAAAAAGCCTGGTTTTGGCCATGAGAAAACCAGCAGGATTGTCATATTCAGATTTTTTCGGATCCCAGGAAGTTTCTATTTCATAGTTTACCCAGTCAACGCCGGCGGTAACAAGAAAATATTCCTGGTTGCAAGATACCTGTACCTGTGCCCCCCTCTGATCGGTTTTCTGTTCGTCTGGAATACCATCATCCCAACCGTTGGGATCGCTTGCCGTGGGATCAACCCACTTGTCCTTATCCTTACCGTCAAAATATCTGGCCTGCCAGGTAAAGAGACCATCCGGAGTTCCGCCGTCATAAATAAAGTCGATTGCCCTGTTGCTTGAATTTTTATAATCGTCCAGATCGTTCTGGCTCAAGTATCCTGAATCGCCTACATGATCGGCATCATAATAACTGTAAATGACGCCGATGCGATTTTCGGGCAGGAACTCATAACCGAGATTCAGGCTGCAGTTTTCCTTGCGATCATATCCGGTGTTGTAAAACTTCTCTCCACTGGCAGTATCGTAATCGTCTTTAGAATTTCTGGTAAAACTGCCGGAAAAATCAAACGATTTATACTTTCCTGAAGCCCCTGCACTTCCTTCCTTGTAGCCAAAACTTCCCAGTGTTCCCTCAGCAAACGCAGAGGGTTTATCCTTTCCCTGCTTGGTAATAACGTTTATGACTCCTCCCATAGCGGCAGATCCGTATTGAACGGAGGCGGGTCCCCTTATTATTTCCACTCTTTCTATGTTTTTGGTGCTGATTTTGGCTGTGTTACCGGTACCGGCCCTCCGGCCGTTCACAAGAATCAGCACACGACCCTCAAGGTCATTGCCGTGGGTTTCTGTCCTGAAGCCGCGAATACCGACTGAATTTAAGGCACCCGGGTATCTTTGACTGTGCCCAATAGCCTTTTCAGTCAATAATTCTCCTAGATCCTTAGCAGAAGAATTTTTGATCTCTTCCGCATTAATAATGGTTACATTGGTGGTAATCTCCTTTTTCTTTTCTTCTACCCTGCCTGCGGTTACCACCACCTCTTCCATTGTTACCGAATTGCTCCCTTCCAGCGCAAAAATCGGTACAGGTAAGGCAAAAAACATAAATACTGATAATACTGTCACACAACTTAACAACTTGTTCATTTTCTTATTTCTCCTTTCCCCTCGGTTGGAATTGCAAAAAAAAATCCCCGGACCGATGAATCGATCTGGGGATTGCCTTTTTTATCCTCAAACGCTTGCTGATTAGCCCCCCTGTCCGCGAGGTTGCCAAACAATCTTTCAGGTATAGACTTTCAGATAATTATTTATCTGAAAAGTCTATAGGTCTTCTGGCTTTCGGATCACACTACTTACCGCGCCTTCCCATCCTAATTGGACAGTGACATTTTGCGGTTTTCGTCCCCGATTACAGCGACGGGCTCGCTCCCGATTTTCACGGGATTTCCTTAAAGTCACCTAAAATCAATTTTTAAAATTACACTTTTCCATGAATACGTCAATGAAAAATTGGACTTTTACTTTTGTATTTTTTTTGATTTGCATTGGGAGAGTCAGGTTTAACAATAGGCCGGCAGATATTATTTCAGTAAAATTTTAAATATTTGTGTGCGGGCGAAGATATGCTTAATATTCAAAGCGGTAAAAATTGCACACGATTTATCAAGTCTTCGGGTTCGCCGGCTTTTGAAATGATCTCCAGATCGTTGATGCAAGCGCCGATAGAAATTTGCAGTTGGTGGGAATAGATCACCCCGCCAAAAGTAACTCCTTCTTTTTGTCGTCTGGTTGCCTCAGCGATTAGATCATCATCTTGTGTGAAAAGTGCTCGACCCAGTTCAGTAGCTCGATCCAATAATGCTGGATCGTTCATATCATCGGCGCTGTCTTCATAGGCTGTAATAACATCTATACCACGTAAGCGAAGTCCCTCGCTTATAGCTCGCGGCACATTATGATCCATATAGAGCGCAAGCATAATCAGATCAATCCTTTGGATTTCAGCCGGGCAGCAAGAGGCGTTTGTCCTGTGATTTTCCGGGTCTGATTTACAAAAGCAAGCCTTTGTTCAATGTCCCGATCAAGCACATCCCGATGATCCCAGTAGTAGGCTAATGCCGAGTATATTTGCCCCAGGGTAAGATAGGGATGCTGGAAATGCAGTTCTTCCGGACTCCAGCCGTAGGCTGTTTTTTCCAGTACTATCTCAATTACCTTCATGTTTGTCCCTGCAATAATGGGGACGCCTTTTTCGTCTAAGACTACATGTTCATATTTTGTTTTTGCAGAAGTCAAAGGCATAATTTACACCTCATATTAAGGAATTTTCTATATTTTATATATATCATGAAATTAGATATCTATTCAAAACAATTATTGAGATTCAATCTGTACGCCGGTGCCAAGCTCAGGACGTTATTGGAATTTTACTTTTGTATCTTTTTTGATTTGCATTTACGACGTCCAGCCTAAACCAATTTTTCCGAACAATATTGCACATGACGATTGAGATTTGCGGTTCAAATCAGACGTTCGCCCCGTTCATTTTGCGCTTTCCTTCAACGGATTTATAGTGGTAAAACCAATGACTTCTGCAACCCTGCAAAGGTTGTCATCAGCCACCACAAAAGACCAATCCTTTTCAGATATGAGACTAAAGGCACCGAGATGTAATGCATCCAGAGCTTTGAGACCGTATGTTCTTCCATATTTTTTAATAAAAAGTTCAGCTTGCTCAAGAACAGCATGCCCTAAAGGTTCGACATTGAACCCTGCAATTTGATTCTCAAAAGAATCGACTGCCGTGTTCAATTGCCCTTCATCCAGCTCTTTGTTACGAAATCTCCTGAAAACGGCGCTTATGAATTCCAGCCGTCCCAG
>QMMZ01000127.1 GCA_003647525.1 Deltaproteobacteria bacterium
TGACAGGATTGCCGGCCCCACCCTTTCAAAAAAAAATGAGTATGAACTCGGCATCCGTGTTTCTGAATTAACCATGGAAATAGCCCGACATTTCAACATTACTGAAGCAGTCGGCGTTATTGTGATAGACGTTGAATCAGAAAGCCAGGGAATGGAAGCCGGGATCAGGGTCGGCGATATTATAAAAGAAATAAACCATCAGCCGATAGAAACAGTAAAAGATTATAAAAATGGAATCGAAAAACTTAAAAAAGGCGACCCCATACAAATGTTCATTAAGAGGGTTAATGGTGGTTTTGATGTTGTAATGCTGACAAAATAAGACGGAATCAATATTATAAATACCGGACAAATAAAGATTCTCTCGCCTGCAAAAATAAACCTTTTTTTGCAGGTCACGGGAAAAAGAGCAGACGGATACCATAATCTTTTTACCCTTATGTGCTGTATCAGTCTTTACGATACAGTCTCAATTGAGTTTGGAGTCGATAAAACCTTTGTAGTCTGCAATAGCCCTAACGTCCCGGAAAATAATTCAAATCTTGCTGTTATTGCCGCAAATATTTTTTTCAAAAAACTGAGTAAAAATGAAAATATTAAGATCCTGATAGATAAAAAAATACCGGTGGCGGCAGGATTGGGTGGAGGTAGCAGTAATGCAGCTTTTACACTTTTAGGACTTAATCAATATTATGGCCGTCCCTTTTCCCGTGATGAACTCATTGCCATGGGGCTTTCTATAGGAGCCGATGTCCCATTTTTTATATTTCAGAAACCAGCTTTAGCTTCCGGTATAGGTGAAAAACTTGAAGCATACCCAAAGCTCGATCCTTTTAAAGTTTTAGTTATTTATCCTGGCATTAGCGTATCAACTCTAGATATATATAAAAATCTTAATTTGGGATTGACAAAATGCAAAAAAAAACTTAGAAGTTTTTGTTTTAACGAACAAAATTTTGAAGTAGATCAACATTTATGCAATGATCTTGAAACTGTTACAACTTCAAGGTATCCTGATATAATTGAAGCAAAAAAAGCTTTACTGTATTATGGTGCAAAAGGGGCTCTAATGTCAGGAAGCGGTCCTGCTGTATTTGGCCTTTTCTCAGATTCTGATAAAGCACAGAAAGCATATCACATCATTTCAAATAAAAATAAATGGGAACTGTTTTGTGCCGATATGTTAATATGATTATTGACCGAAGTTAGAGCCATACCAATTATTTGTGTATTGGGGCGTCGTCAAGCGGTAAGACACAGGACTTTGATTCCTGCATTCGGAGGTTCGAATCCTCCCGCCCCAGCCATATTGATATTATTTTTTGACAGGATTTACAGGATTGAACTTAGGGGCTTCGCCCCAATTGCAAAGCGAAATGGAATTTTAAATGAATGGTTTTATAATTTTTTCAGGCAACTCAAATCCCGAGCTTGCAAAAAAAATATGTAATTATCTTAATATCCCTATAGGAGAAGCCAAGGTAAAAACATTTAGCGATGGTGAAATACAGATTGAAATCAATGAAAACGTAAGATCAAAAGACGTCTTTATTATCCAGTCAACCTGCTCACCTGTTAACGACACCCTTGTTGAGTTACTTCTCCTGCTAGATGCTCTCAAGCGTTCCTCAGCAAACAGAATAACGGCTGTAATACCTTATTACGGCTATGCAAGACAAGATAAAAAGGTTGCACCCCGAGTTCCTATCAGCGCCAAACTTGTGGCAGATCTGCTGACAGTTGCCGGTTCAAACAGGCTAATCACAATGGATTTACATGCAGGTCAAATCCAGGGCTTTTTCAATATCCCTGTGGACAATCTTTATGCTGCTCCAGCTATCCTGAATTATATAAAAAACAATTTTCAAGATGATCTTGTAATAATTTCTCCGGATGCCGGAGGGGTCGAAAGAGCGAGGGCTTTTGCAAAGCGTCTGCATGCGGATTTGGCCATTATCGATAAACGCAGGGAGGCACCGAATAAGGCCAAAGCTATGGCTGTAATTGGCGATGTTAAAGGAAAGGTCGCGATCATCCTTGATGATATGGTTGACACTGCAGGAACATTAATTGAAGCTACCCATGCCATTATCGACAAAGGCGCAAAGGAAATACATGCATGTTGTGCACATCCCGTATTGTCCGGCGAATCAGTTAACCGATTAGCCGATTCGCCTTTGAAAACCCTGGTTGTGTCAGATACTATTCCTCTTAACAGCAAGTCTATCGCATGTGATAAAATTAAAATTCTGTCAGTTGCAGATCTTATTGGGGAAGCAATAATACGCAGCCATAGGGGTGATTCAGTGACATCACTTTTTGTATAAAAAGTAAAATAGACCACTGAGCGACACAGAGCTTCGGCGAAAATTGTAAATAATGAAAAGTATTTTGCTAATTCAGTGAGGTGAACTATTACTATAAAAATAATATTAAGGGGGAAATTTTTTGGAATTAATTGAACTTAAAGCAAATATAAGAAATTTTATAGGTAAAAGTCAAGCACGGGCTCTGCGATGTGCAGAAAAAATACCGGCTGTTCTTTACGGTCCTGGGACAGAACCTGTCTTGCTTTCAGTTAGCGTAAAAGATCTTGAAAAAGCATTAAAAAAAAGCACCGCCAGTCAAGTTGTATTGAATCTAACTATCCACAACGGCAAAAATAACTCCAGAACCGCCATGATTAAGGAATTGCAGATCCATCCGGTTTCACGAAACTATCAACATATTGATTTCTATGAAATATCAATGGATCGTAAAATCAGGGTCAAAGTTCCTGTGGTAGCCAAAGGAAAATCACGAGGTGTTGAAGAAGGCGGAATATTGCAGATAATCAGGCGTGAACTGGAAATACTTTGTCTGCCGACTGAAATTCCTGAGACAATAGAAATCGACATCACAGACCTTGATATTGGAGATTCAATCCACGTTAAAGAAATTCCTTTCGAAGGTGATATTGAGATTCAAGCGGATGTTAATTTTACTGTCATAACAATAGTCAGCCCGAAGGCTGAAGTAGAAGAGGTGGAAGAAGAAGCTGAAGAAGGGGCCGAAGAAGCAGTTGAAGGAGAAGAACTACCTGAAGCTAAAACCGAAGAATAGTTTACCTAATGCTGCCCCAAAAAAAAGTACTTCTGGTAGTTGGCCTGGGCAATCCAGGTGATGCATATGTAACGACCCGTCATAATGCAGGATTTATGGTGCTGGATGAGGTTGCAGAATCCTTTTCCATTTCAATTGAAAAAAGAAAGTTCGATGCATTATTCGGACGCGGATTAATTGAAGGCTCTGAAGTTATTCTTGCAAAACCCATGGCTTTTATGAACCTGAGCGGCATTCCGGTTCAAAAGATTTTAAACTACTTCAAAATACCATTTGAGGATATGCTTGTCATACATGACGACATAGACCTTGCTTTTGGAAGATTGCAAATTAAAAAAAATGGAGGACATGGAGGACACAAAGGTTTAAAATCAATAATCAAAACAGTTGGCGGGAGTAACTTTATTCGACTTCGCATTGGTATCGGGCGTTCTGAAGAAAACATCGGTGTTGCGAACTATGTTCTTGGTCAATTCAGTACAAATGAAAAAAAGCTTTTAGATAGAATAACTAAGACAGCCCGTGATGCGGTGGTTGTAACTACTTGCAAGGGCGCAAAAAAAGCTATGAACATATTTAATGACAAAAGATTCGTGCCCGAACGAAAACTATAAAAATTTTTCAAGTTCAAGGAAGGCGCAAATTCTACCAAGTTATTTTTTACCGAGCCCTAAGGATTGGCGCATTTATTTGCCAATCCTTTTTTGTTGATTATGAGGCTTATTAATGATATAAGAATATTTCTAGATCATTATAGACTAAAAAATAGCAACTAATAAGCGATATAATCATCTGTTTATATAAAATTTTATCCTTATTAGTATTAATATTATTTGGTATTTAAAAATGGAATTAAAAAAGCTTAAAGAAAAAAGAAAAAATAACAAGCGAGGCAAAATTATAGAATTTAAAGTTGGTGATCTTGCAGTCTATCCTGCCCACGGAGTTGGAAAGATAAAAGCTATTGAAAGTAGAGTTGTAAACGGCGAAAAACATGATTTTTATATCCTTAAAGTTCTTGAAAAGAGCATGGTTATAATGATTCCAACCTGTAATGTAGAATCAGTCGGTCTGAGAGATGTAATAAGCAAAAAAGAAATCCCTAAAGTTTACGAAGTTATAAAAAAAGATAGAGAATCGCTTATTGATAGCCAGACCTGGAACCGCCGTTACAGAGAATATATGGATAAGATAAAAACCGGTTCTCTTTATGATGTAGCAGAAGTTTTTAGAGATCTTTATTTTCTGAAAATAACAAAAAATCTATCCTTTGGAGAACGCAAGCTTTTTGATACAGCAACGACACTGTTATTAAGTGAACTTTCAACAGCCAAAAATACTGACGAAGAGACTATAATGACCGAGATTGAGTCTCTATTGAATGATACTCTATAGACTTTCAGATAAATATTTTCCATCACAACAATGCCCCACAAAGTTGCTTTTACCATTCTTGTTAATGAACACGAATCCGGCAGGCGCCTCGATGTAATTATTGCGTCCCACATTTCCAATTGTTCACGATCTTTCTCTGCCGGCCTCATCCAAAAAGAAGAAATACTGGTTAAAGGAGGGGTTAAAAAGCCCGGCTACCGGGTAAAAACCGGTGATAACATCAGTGTTAATATTCCTCATCCTGAACCAGTTCTGGCAGAACCCGATCCCCACAATATAGATATACTGTACGAAGATAAGCATATAATAGTAATAAATAAGGAACCTGGGCTTATTGTTCATCCCGCACACGGCCATAATAAAGGAACACTGGTAAACAGACTTCTTTATCACTGCCCCGGGCTTGAAGGCATTGGAGGAAAACTCAGGCCGGGAATTGTTCACAGACTCGATAAAGATACCTCTGGTACTATGGTGGTTGCAAAAAATTACGTAGCGCATATAAGCCTTGCGGCACAATTCAAGTCAAGAAAGATAAAAAAGCTCTACCTTGCATTAGTCCATGGTGTTGTAAAACCTGAATCAGGCTCAATTTCACTGCCAATCGGCAGGCATCCTTCAGACAGAAAAAAAATGTCAACTGCAAGCCGAAAAAGCCGTTCAGCCAAAACATTCTGGAAAGTAATCGAACGCTTTAACGGGACAACATTTCTTGAGCTTGATCTAAAGACAGGACGTACACACCAGATCCGCGTTCATTGTGCTGCGATCAACCATCCTGTTGTAGGCGACCCAATTTATGGCGGCAAAAAGGCTACGAAAAACCTCCCCACATCTGTGCCAAGACAGATGCTTCATGCATGGCGGCTTGAATTCGCACACCCTGCGACCGGAAAAGCAATGTCTTTTGAATCTCCTATTCCACCAGATATGGGGAAACTTATTGAAACATTGCGTGATTGCGCTAATCAAGAATAGATCAGGTCTATTTTATCAATATTGCCTAAGTTGAGCGATTTTTTACGTTGTCTATAACTGAGGATTCCTGCATGGTTCTCAGCTTTGCCAGCTCCCATATATAATCATACAAATGAAGGCCCTTGCTGGCAGCTATTATTTCACCATCTTTTACGCCTATCTCTTGCGCCATATACTCTTTTAACATCTGTATGGCTCCGAGATTTGCCGGAAAACCTCCCCACAGATCCCACGATCTGAAGTAAATCATAAAATGAAGCTTTCCATAGCGGATTCGGGTATCAATTCCACGCAGGCATGGAGGATCTTTTAAATATAAAGCCTCTGGATTACCCACGGTCATGTATGCCTGGTTTGTGCCGTGGCCATCTTCTTTATACATACGGATTACTTCTGCTATCTGTGACTCAAGATACTGACCATAAGTATAATCTTCGGTGGGCTGTTTTTCAGAGGTCATAAGATAAGGAAGGTACTCTTCCAGGTATCCGTCGGCAACAGGGTTTGGAATTCCCAGAGATGGGGGTATGTCGGGAAGAAGCGGGCGTATGTAGGGATGTTTTATGTGAACGGTTATATAATCAAACTCAAGCCTCTCCTGTCCCTCAAAACTGCCCCTGTCTATTTTATACCTGTGCCCCCTGTTTATAATACTGTAAACGCACTGGTACCAAGCGTCCGGTATATCCCTGGCTTCAATTGATATTATATTCAGCATATACGAAATGTCGAATTTAGAAAATAGAAATTTGGCCTTCATGCTTTTGTACTATTCTTTCCAATTTCTACTTTCTAATTTAATAGTATAGGAATTTCCATTTTTCATAGTAGGGGCGAATCTTGTATTCGCCCTAA
>QMMZ01000128.1 GCA_003647525.1 Deltaproteobacteria bacterium
CAAGAAGTATCGCCAGGCCCAGGCACACTGTGATGTGAAGCCCCTGAAAACGATGAATGAGCTGTAAGTAATTTTTTCAGATTTGAACTTCCGCATGAATGGCACTTTGGTTGATCCTCTGAACCGGTAATAAGGAATTCACTGGACTTCCCGCAGTCCAGACAAAGAAAATCAAATAACGGCATAATTTTTCTCCCTATAAAAATAGAATAAAAAATATAAAAATAACTATTATTTATTATCGCGTCAAGAACAAAGCTAATAATGCGTGAACGAAAACGGCTAATTTTTCCAATTTCTGCTTCAGACTTAATTTTTTTTATAAAACCATCAAAAAAACCTTGACAAGTGTTTTTTGCGTGTTAGGATTAGATTAGTCTAACTTACTTTGCTTAATCTAATTATTATTATCAAGAGAATGCCTTACGGTTTCCGCTTTCTATCATGCCTTTTTTGTTTCAGAAATATTGAAATGGAGGAATATCAATGCAAGTTACTAACATTCAAGCCCGCAACGACAGGCGTAATCGTAAACTGAGACCAGTGCAAAAACGAATATCAAAAGCAGAGGATTGTCCATTGTTCGATCTTTGCGGAAAACGTATTCTTATTGTAGGCGGAATAACCAAAATCAAGACATTTTACCGCCGGGCGATCGAAAAAAAAGGCGCTGTCTTCGAATATCATGATGGTTGGGGGAAACATGGCCTGGAGGGACTGGTCAGGCGCTCGGACATGGTTTTGTGCCCAGTCAACTGCAATAGCCACAATGCCTGTTTAAACGTCAAAAAGCTATGCAAAAAATATTGCAAGCGCATCCAGATGCTCCCCAGCTCCAGTTCGAGCGCTATTTCACAGGCATTATCAAAAAGTGCAAGAACGAATTAACCGTCCGCTGGGTAAACGTCGGAGATACGCACCAGAAAATCTATGTGAGGTTTAAGATGACGACGATACAACTGGAAGCTTATGTAAAAGAGCAATTTAATATGGAACTATATAAATTTATCAAACAGAAAGTAGAGGTGGAAAACCTTTACAATTACGAGCTGGCCTGCATTTTAAATGTAAATGGGTCATTCATCGGAAAGTTGAAAAAAACCTTTGAAATAAAGAAGGCTGCTGGATTTCCAAGACAGTTTGAACGGACTTACGGTGCGGGTGCTGTGAAAAAATTTAAAAAAATCATAGAAAATCCGGATAATAGCCTGGCTGGCGTGGCCAGACATTTCGGGTTTTCCAGAGAATATGCCCGGCAGGTATATAAAAAGGTCTATGGATACCCCTATACTGAAGCCTTCCAAAGCAAGATAAAACTAAGAAAACGCAAAAGGCTTGCTAACAGGAAGAAATCCAAACGTCTCGAGCTATTGATAAAGGTCAAAACAAAAATGGAGTCCATGAGCTTAACCCCACATCTCAGAATTCGGGAACATCCGTATGAGATTTTGACGAACGGTTACAAGCTTCTTCTCAAGTGCGCCTCAACGCCTCTCATGATCGGAAAGAAGCGATATTTTCGCATCACCAATAGAACTGGAGCAAGCCAGGATTTTGACTTTATCATTTGTGTTTGCAGAAACAACGGAGAAAGTATCCATTACATTATTCCGCGGCACGCCATGCCAAAATACAGAGTTTACCTTTTACCCGATGCAAGGCCTGGTAAAAGCAAGTACACCCGGTTCAAGGAGGCCTGGCATTTGCTAACCCGTAAAAAACCAGACAAAGGAGATATCATGACAACCAAAGAGTCAAAACAACTTTTCGAGAAGGCTGTCCTTTTTGCAGACCGCTCCGGAAACAAACCAGGTATCCAGCCAGGGCGCATCAATATCGGTTCACACCTGAATCAAAGAAACAGCTTGAGCGCCAAGGTGAAAGCTGAAATTGATCAGCGATGCTTTTCAAAACAGCATCTTGAACCAAAATAGATTTCAGTCCCTGGAGACTACTTGGCGTGAAAGGAGACCGTGCGTGATGGAAACAATCAAGTAAACTGGTATCTATAAAGATCTTTGTGACACCACGCTGATTTTCTTTCATAACGTTAAGCAGTTGGTGTGCAGAAGTCCCGTCGAAATCACCCTCTAATTTTATGTGAAAATCCTTGCTGTTTCTTTGAACATAGATTCTAAAATTAGATGCCATGATGTAACACTCCTTTGTTTGTGCACTTTAAATAAAAAAGGCGTAACCAGATTAATTTCACAATCCAAGTTACGCCTTCACTTTTACCGTCTATGCGGCAATCGTAAGATGTCCCTTATAACGTTTTATTATTCTAATATGAGAGGACTCTTAAATTTAGAATTCTATAGCAAGCATCGTAGTCATCAGATGCCTTGTGTCTTTATTTTCATATTTGCCGTACAGATATTCAAGAGCAATGGATGTGTCTTTAAACAGACCATAACTAACGCAGCCGCCGAATTGTTTTTCTGGCAGAAAATCACCGCAATCATTACTTCCTTCATAACAGACAGCAAGATTTAGACTGTCGGTAACACCACAGGCAAGCTCAATAGTCCAGGCTTCCGGCCTGTGGGATTTTCCTCCGTCAAAACTCAACTCACCTGCTTTAAAATCATCAATGGCTCCCAGATATTCTGCATTGAAGAAATATTTATCCAGAATGGAAGCAATTATGAATGTATTGAACCCGCCAATATGATTTTTGATCGTTGCAGTTGCCTCTTCCTGGAGAGCGTCGCTGTCGGCAATGTTGGATATACCGGATATACCGGCAGTTAAATTCAAATCCGGCACTGTTGTTTCCGGAAGAGTAAAACATGCGCTTGCAAGGTAATTATCTATATGATTTTCTTCTCCTGTTTCATCTATATCTCCGTTAAAGGCGCCAACCGAAAGTTCCAGCAGGTCATTCCTGAAACCTCCGACAACAGCGCTTTCATTTGTCTCTCCAAGCTCCAGTGTCAGTGGATCTCTAATAAAATGGCTTTCAAACACTCCAAAAGGAATATACATTTTTCCTAAATCAACATAAAGAGGCGCCACATCCGCTCCGTCAATTGTGATGATTCCCTGGTCCACATCAAATGGTGTGTCGTCTTCTTCATATAAAAAGAAAAGACTTGCTTTAACATGCTTTGCAATATCAACATCAAAGCCAATTTCGACTGTTGCAAGAACAAGATCACTTGTGTCTGTGTCTCTTAGTGATGGATCATGAAAATTGTAGTCTTCATAAGAAGCCTCGACTTCTATGCAAGCGCCGGGATGTATTTTATCAGCCCAGTTTCCAAGTAAACCCTCATGGGCTTCCTTATCACCGGTTTGCGAAGAAAATTCCATTTCCTGCCTCATGTCAGCAGCTTCTTTGTCGGTAATGATATTTTTCTTTTCAAGAATTTTCAGCAGTTGTCCGGTTTCCTGGCTAATGGCAAAAGCATTAGAATTAATAATAAACAATGCTAAAAATAACGTAATCCCAATTACAATAAAGTTTTGTTTGGACATAACCTTCTCCTTCTGATTATAGTTTTACTATTGACGGCTTAATAGCATTAACTTAAGAACTCCTTTAAAGTCCACCTTTGAAATCGGTCTTTTTAACGGCTTTCATCTGATAAGTTTGCTTAGGTATTTAAAATATGATTAGGTATATCTAATGTACCAGTTAAAAAAAATCGTTACTATTTAGCCACGAATGAACATGAATTTACACAAATAAGGCAAAATCATTCTATCTATTATAATGGTTAATGATTGTTCTGTCATGGTTCCTGTGTGCTCAAAGTTTTCGTGCCATGGGTATACCGCAATCAGGGCATTTCATCTTGCTGCACGAGACACCCGTGATATGTTTCACTTCCTTTTTGCACCTCAGACATATGCAAAATCCTTCGGGGCCGGCCCCAACTTCCCATCCGACCTCCCCTGCACTTGAACCCGGGTTCTCTTCTTCACGAGGCCTCTCTTTTCCGCATTCCGGGCGCTGTTCGTCGCGCATTCCTCTGCCTCGGCCTGTGCCGCTTCCTTTGCCCTGTGGGCCTGTTCCATCGCGATTCGGCATAAAAAAATCTCACTCCTTTTTTAATTCAGTCAATTGCCTTATCCCCCCCTTCCCACAGCTTTACTAAATCTGTAAGCTGCATAGAAAACCAAGCCTGTAAAAATTTCTGGCGCTTTTCAGGCAGTTCAACGGCTCATCTGCATAGCTTCGCAGCGAAAAGCATCCTTACTTTACCACTTTACTGCCCTCAAGCCAGCGGTTTTGACCAATCCTCGATGATACCCATGCGGGAAGAGTCTTTCAAGCTCTTTCAGCTCGATTTGATTCGCATCACAGCATTCATATAATGTTGGAACAAAGTTGTTTTTTTCGAAGCTATCACGGAGGGAATAAATTAGTTTCCAGTGCTTATCAGACAATCCCCCTTCTATTTTCCCTTAGCTATTTTTGTCTCTTTTATTTCTTCTTTTTCTTTTATTTCCTCTTTACCCACACTTTTTCCAAGCCTGTAAGCTATGTATACGACTACACCCGTAAAAATAATTCCAACTGGAAAATGCATATTTTTCACCTCCTTTAAAAACTCAAAACTGCAAGCCGGGAAGCAATGTCCTCGCCTTCTCTTTTAGTTGCTCGACGTCTTTTTCACCCACTACGTCTTGCCAAAAATCGTGGGGGAGGATGTCTGTGTCGTATTGAACAACCACAGAGCCTGCAAAAAGGTTCAGCCTGATATTCTTGATAGCCTCGATCTGATTCGCTATTTTTTGTATCTCTTTTTCAATGCCATTCAGCTTCGGCAACTTAGTCACAATGCTGTGATTAAACCTCAGTCGTATCCGGCCTGGAATGTGATGCGCAATCTCTGCTTCCTCGAGCAAAGGCATAAGATAATCTTCAACAGCCATAATAGTCCTCAAGCTCCTTTCTCCTGTCTGGTGATCTGACGTCTTGCTTCCCGCTTCAGCCTGCCTGGTTCTTTCTTGTACAGGCTGTGGTGCCAGAAAGAGAATCCGAGCAGGGCTACACCAGAGGCAATGTGTAAGTATTTTACTTTCTTATTATCCAGAAAAAAAGTCGTTCCCGTTGTTACCATCAGGGAAACAACCATCCCTGCCTTGGCAAACTCTTTTGTTTTATTGTTTGACATTGCTTTCCCCTTACTTTTTCTCTGCCTTTTCAGCTTTTGCGGGCTCTTTTTCCTTTGCTACGGCTTTTTTGACTTTTTTAACCCCTTCCTTCGCTTCTTCACTAACTTTCGCAAAAGATTTCACAATTGCCCGTTTCACCGTGTCGCTGGTCAGAACAAAGGTGGCCACGCCCCCTATAAGCATACCTGTCCAGAAAGAGGAATCGTCTGTCCTGAAAAATCTTCCCAGCCGCTCGGTCACAGTAACAGGGACCTGCGCCGGGGCATAGGTCTGTCCGTATTTTAATTCATCGTACTTTCTGACCTCGGGATGGCCCTCGGGGGCTTGATCTTTGGGATGGGTATTGGGGCCGTCATTGGTCGATGGATTTGATCCTGGTTGATGCATTTTTTTTCCTCCTTATTTCTTTTTTTCGTTAATGTCGTGTAATACTTCTGCTTCCACATCCGCAAGCTGTTCCTTGAGTTCTTCAACACCCCCTTTGACAGAAGCTGATGCCTTGATTATGGTCTTCATGATCCCCTTCTTAACAGTGGAATTGGTAAGAAGCAAAGTAGCCAGACTCCCGACCAAAATACCTTTCCAGAAAGAATCATTGTCGAGCTGAAAAAAGCTCGCCAGCCCCGATGGAGCAGAAACATCCTCAGCCATCTCTGGCGTCTGTCCAGGACTTACATGATCGGGCTTCTCCATATATGTCCCATACTTCAATTCATCATGACCCGGCTCCTTATGATGGCCTGGTGGAGCGCCCTGCCCGCTTCCGTTGTCACCCGTGGCGTAGCCTGCATTGTCAGGGTTTCCCTCTGTTCCCGGGGCATCGTGTGCCTGTGCTGACGAGCCCGCGGGATTTGCGGGCTGGCCTACGCCTTCGGGTTGGCCCTGTGATTGCTGGCTGCCTGGATTGCCGGGATCGGACGATCCGCCCGTCTGCCCTGTGCCTTGCGATGCGGCCAGCCCTGGCTGCATGTACATGTAAGGTGGGGAAACTCCGTAACCGGGCGGCATCCAATAACCGGGCATTTGTCCCTGGGGAAAACCGCCCTGTGTCATATAATACCCGGGATGCAGATTTGGTGACTGAAAATATCCGTACGGAAAAGGTGTCTGCCCGGGAAGAGGCCCGGGCTGTAAACCCGGATTTCCGTCACCAGCGCTCTGAGAAACCGGATTTCCCTCCTG
>QMMZ01000129.1 GCA_003647525.1 Deltaproteobacteria bacterium
GGGGGCGTGTAAACAACTTCAATAGCTACATCCCCGGGTTCCTGGCCTGTGAAACTAGCTGAAGAGGTGCCTGGAAGAAGGCCCGGCTGTTTCTCCCAGATATATGTCCCACCTTCCGGGCTGCCGGATGCAGTGAGAGTAATGTGATTTCCTATGCCGACCACTGATGGCCCTGATATGGAAACTGAACACTCTTTTAATACTGTAATAGTATGCGTACCATAACACGGCTCCCCATCACCCGGGGGATTATAGATAACCTTAATAGTTGCATTCCCGGGTTCCTGGCCGGTGAATTCGGCTGTTGAACCATTTGCTATCAGCCCCGGTGTATTGGACCATTCATAAGTCCCTCCGGATGGATCTCCTTCAGCAGTCAGGATAATGGGCGGATCGCCTATCTTAAACTCCTCGGGGCCGTTTATTTTTACGTAACATATACAAACCCATATAGCCTTCCTTGCATGACATTTTTTACCTTTAGGGCTTGTATATGTTATTGTAACATAAATATATTCTGAATATAAAGGCTTATAACCTGTTAGCTGTGCTGTTGAACCATTTGGCACGAGGTTGGGCGTATTGGACCAGGAATAGGAACCCCCGGCAGGAGCACCTGAAGCGCTTAAGGTAATTGCCTGGCCTTCTTTTATTACATTTGGCCCATCAAGTGTTACCTCACACTCCCATGCATATGTAAAGACTGGATAAAAAACCAGTATTATCAATGAGAACAATAGTGTTTTTGTTCTTAACCTATTCATCTGTTTTGAATCTTTAACAGTCTTTTGCGTGCCTTCTTTTTCCACATACTATCTTCAACCATTTTATACATATTTATCGCTTCCTCTGCCTGGTTTTCATCCTCATAAACCTTGCCTAACTCATACCTGGCATAATTGATCTCTTTATGGTTGGGATGGTCTTTAATAAACATTTTTAGAAATTTTTTAGCCTTCGGATAATCTTTATTATTACTGTAAAGCTTTGCAAGCCAGAGATAGGTCTGGGATTTTATATATTCTATCTTTTCTTTTTTTGCCGGTTTTAAAGGAACGTTTTTTAACTTGTCGGCAATCTCAAGGACACTATTGGCGCTTTCCTGAACTAAATCATATCGTTCTAAGGCATAGGCATATTTTTCTATGATCCATTGCGCCCTTAATGCCATGTATGTATCTTCATTTTCTGAAATAAATTCCCTGGCTGAGGACAGCCCAAGGCTAAAGGTAGCTGATGAAAGTTTATCCATACCCTTCCATTTCAGGTCCCTGGCCAGATTCAGCGAGGTCTCAAAATCTGACATATCATTGACTATGTCTGAGAGCTTTCTTATCTCATTCTGAACCAACTCCAGATCTGCATCTCTTGACCAGTAAGAATCTATCAATCTTGAATATGCCTTAAGGGCAAAAAAAGGTGGGGCCGGATATCTGTTAATATATTCAGCATAATACCTTATCGCAGATTCCCAATCCTCGTTGCTCTGAGATAGTCTGCCTAACAGAAACAGTGCCTTTCGGCCAAAAGTTGTATATGAGTACTGATCGGCTATTTCTACAAGGAGACTTGAGCCTTCTTGCTTTTTTCCACATTTTAGATAGGTCACGGCAATTTTATACATGTTGTTGGGGGAGAGATTTTCTGCAGGGTATTTCTGAGATATCTGTTCAAATAATGCTTTAATGGAGTCTTTATCTTTTTTCTTGTGGTAGATGTTTAATAATTTTAAAGATGTTTTTACCAGGGTATTAATGATGGAAGAATCAGGATCGTATCCTTTGTCATCAATTATTTTTTTTAGTAGTTTCTCTCCATCTGCTTCTAACCCGTGTCTCAGATATAACGTGGCAAGATTATATCTATCCTTCAGATCAAAATCAGGGGTTGGATAGTTCGATTTCAGGGATTCAAGCAGTGAAGCCAGTCTTTCATCTTCTCCCTGAGACTGGTATATCTTAAGAAGTTTTGAAAAGGCTCTTAGGGTAACCTTGTTGTTAAAAGGGGCATAATATTCTTTTTGTTCCTTGATTATCCGCCTGAAAATATCTGTGCCATCTTCTAAATGGCTATTGTCAAGATAAATTAAGGCAAGACTATACATATTCTTTGATCCAAAACTACTGCTTAAATAGGCGCCCTTTAATTTATTGATCCATTTATCGACTGCCTCGCTTTCTCTGTTTTTCCTGTATAAGTCAAGTAGATTTGAATAGGCTATGAGTAGGTTTCTTATGTAATATTGTATTCTTTTATGGTATTGAGCTGAGTGTGCATCCCGCGTGGTTGGATGGGATTCAATATATTCCTGGTAGTATTCTATGGCTTTTTCAATCCTGCCTTCATCTCCGGCAATGTTTCCCTTGCCGAGAAGGTAGTATTTGTCCAAGGCAAGTGTATTGCCGGCAAAGAGTAAGAGAAAGATCAGTACGGAAAACGATATTTTATTAATATTGTATATAATAATATCCTCTATTGTGATTTTTGAAGTATACCTTTTACGAACTTCAAAATATCTATATCTGATTGATATCCCGGAATAGATTTCTCAAAATTGATGCGGGCGCCTATTTTGGCTTTATCTGTAATTATTCTTAAGATACAAAATGATACCCGGTTTGCATAACAAACCTGAGCAATTGCACCAGCCCCCATATCAACGGCCATGGCCTTGAATTTCTTAAAAAGCCACTCCTTTTTATTCTGAGCGGATATAAACTGATCCCCGGTGACTATTATCCCTTCTATGATTCTATTTTTGGTCTTTTTCTTATTATCGGCATAAAGAAGGGCTAATTTCCTGAGCCGTTTATCCGCCGGATCATAGCCAGGTTCATCCCGGTTAGTGCCATCCGGAACTCTGCTCCAGATAAAACCATAGGGCTTGATGGTGCCAAAATCATGCTGAAAGACTTCAGTTGCAATGATGATATCCCCGATGTTCAGACCTTTGTTTATTGAGCCTGCCGGGGCTATGGAAACGACAGATGTTATAGGGTAATAAGATAATAGGGCCTGGGCGGTTATGGCATTATTCACCTTGCCCATGGGAGATCTTACCAAAACAACATCTATATTATTTATCTTGCCTGAATAGAATTCCCTTCCGGCCTTTTTTGAAATCTCTTTTATCTTCAGGCTCTTTTTTATCTGTTCCAGATTTGAATTAAAGGCAACTATTATTCCGATATCAGCTAAGCTGATGTTTATTGAGATTAATACCAGGATTGGTGCTATACACCCTATTTTGAAATACCTCATCGCCTATATGCTTAATTGGCCAAGTTGTTTAAGAAGCCTGTTGCCTATCTTGGGATTCACCATTTTTACAAAATTTATCTTCCCCAATAATGAGGACTTGAACTCGCTTAGGGTGTAATCGGAGGGATTGTTCAGGCTTTTCTCCTTTTTGGCCCATTTTTTCACCTCATGCTTAATATCTTTATGATGACAGTTATAGATTACGGCCCTTAGTTTCTTTATTTCTTTTTTATCAATATTAGGCTTTTCGTTTACCACAATACCGGTTATCTTTTGTCTCCCAGCGTTTCTCAATACCCTCATTTTTGTCTCATTTATTTCAAATCCCTCTTCTCTTATTATCTCCTTAAAAAAAGGTATCATTTTATTTATACCTCTATTATCACTCGAAACGGTTATATCATCTGCATAGCGTGAGTAATCAAAGCCCATTTTATCTCCCAGCCTGGAGAACCTCTTGTCCAATCTTGTACTTACTATATTGGCTATGGCAGGGCTTGTCGGGGCGCCTATTGGTAGTCTTCCATTATGAGTGACTAATCTTGTCAGCAGCAAGGATACCTGGCGAGGATAACCCAATGAGATAAACATCCCCAGTATTCTTTTAAATGTTATACTGGGGAAGAAATCTTTTACATCCATCTTTATAACGACTTTTTTCCCTATATGCCTTCGGGCATTGGTGAGGATGGATCTTCTTTTTCGAAACCCTTCAGCGTGGGAATTTAATCCCACCCTTTGTAAAAGATCGTCCAATATTTTTCTCTGGACACCTTTTAGATAAGGCATTGGTGCAAAGATCTCTCGTTTGTTCCCATCTCGTTTTTTTATATTAAAACAGGTATAATGTTTTATCCTGTCGTTAGCCAGCCAGTTCAATCTTTTAGTGGATATCTTAAGAAAGTGGGCAAGGTGGGATGAAGTAAATACACATCTAAAACTCCTCTTTTGCATTTCCAAAAAATAGGAGGCTAAGAAGTTCAGAATCCTGTGATCAAGATGTCTGTTTTTATCGAGGAACTCCTGTAGTTCTTTGTTTTTGCTGCTTATCCTGTTACCGTAATAACGAATCTCCTTACCCTGATCTAACCTCAGCCTGGCATAGGCCTCAATCAGATCAACAATCTCCGGTTCAACCTCAACTCTTTGATTAAAGAGCCTGAGGTTCTTGATAAACTTTTCTTTATTATTGCACAAGTATCTGTGATCCATTTTTTGTTCCATAAAAAATTTGATACCGGGGCCTTATTTTACCTGATACATAACTGCCACAAAATAGTTGTGACAGTGCGAAGCAAGTCAACGTGCTTGCATAGCGTAACGCTATACTACTACTCTAAAATCTGTGGCCCCGATATCAAAACTTAATTTCTTTTAATGAAAAATCCGGTTTTTTTGTCTTTTTCAGATACTTATGGTTTGGAAATGGAATCTGACAGCAAATAGGGTTATTACCCCTGTTTTTACTATTTTTTTTAGAACATTGGTTGGAATCCTCACAAATAATATCGTGCTTCAGGGTATCCAGGTTAATCCCGCAATCATGGCAATATAGCGGATCTGGAAAAATGAAGGAAGAAATATATGATCTGGAATACATATTAACTGAGCTGCAATTTGTACATTGGACAGCTTTATTGAGATCGATAGCCCGGCCTAAACACAATCCCATACCTGTTACACTGAGGAGTGTGGTTTTAGAGGCAGTTTCTTTTAAAAATTCTCGTCGGGTTAGCTCTTCAGCCATAAAAATCCTATTCTTTAGATAAAGTTAGAGATGGTATATAAATTCAGCATAACGTAAAACATTTTATCATTGCCTTGTCAAGATATAGCTCGGAAGATTATAAATTGCAGCACTATAAAATCATAACTTATTATCTAAAATTACCATCAGTTGATTTTGCTATCGGTAACTTCTCAATAAGTTCTGGCAATTTTGAAAGTTCGGCGTCATATTTTACAAGTGTCATTCCGCGAAAGCGGGAATCCAGCGGTTTTACGGGTTTTCTGGATTCCCGTTTTCACGGGAATGACACTTGATGCCAGAGGTTATTGAGAGGTTACGAGAATAGCATCCAACTGACTATAATTTCAGGTGTTTTGAGTTTTGGTCCAGCCACTAATTATTTCAGTTTTCCATTAAAAGTTTTACAGCAGCGTCATATACCATTTCGACAGTAATGTTTTTCATGCACCTGTGGTCTATAGGACAGTCTGGTTTCAGACAAGGGCTGCAAGGCACAGGGACCCTTACAATCCGGCTTTTGGGACTACCGGGACTGGTTGTTACATTGTCGGTAGAACCAAATATCGCAATCTGCGGAGTATCAAGGGCTGCCGCAACATGCATCAAACCTGAATCATTTGTAATAAAAAGTTGACACCTCTCAATTAATGCTACAGCTTCACGAAGGCTGGTTTTGCCGCAAAAGTTTACGCAGCGGTTTCCCATTAATTCAGAGATATAGTCTCCCAGTGCCTTTTCGCCAGGTCCTCCGAATATAGTAATTCCGGCTCCGCTGTATTCCTGAAGCTTAACACTCAGTGCAGCATACCGTTCAGGAAACCACCGCTTTGCAGATCCAAAAACAGCACCCGGGTTTATTCCGATAAGTCTGTCTTTTTCTGTAATACCGTGTTTTGCTAATATTTCTTCAGTATGTTTACGCTCTTCCTCTGTTAGGACAAGGGTTAGTTGACTGCCGTCTGATTTTAGTGAAGCGCCTTCAAGAATTCCAAGATAGTAATCGATTTGATGGACCCTTTTCAGGGCCGGCGTTAGACAAATACAATGTGTAAGCAATAGACTTCTTGCATCGGTGTTATAGCCGAGTCTGTTTGGGATTCCTGCCAAAACAGCTATAAGAGCGGCTTCAAAGGCATTTTGAAGAAGGATGGCAAGATCGAACTTTTCTTTTCGCAGCTCCTTGCTCAACCTGAGTATGCCGGACAGGCCTTTATGTTTTCCCGCAGCATCGTAAATCAAGATATTATCAATATAAGGATTGTTGTAAAAAATTGGGGCAACCCA
>QMMZ01000130.1 GCA_003647525.1 Deltaproteobacteria bacterium
CGCCGAGTGATGGATCAACATGTACAGCATGTCATTCCGGCACAGCAAATCCAGTTGAAGGATGGATTACCTCTGACATACCAGCAACAGGTTATATGCCAGGAGAAACATACTCAATAACAGCTACTGGATCGCATGAAGGAGTAGTTAAGTTTGGATTCGAAGTAACAGCTGAAGACAACACTGATGCAAAGACAGGGATATTTATTGTAACTAATTCAACTGAAAATAAACTTACCAATGGCAATAATGCTATAACACACCAGGCAGGGGGAACAACCCCAAGCGGAGATATGAGAACCTGGACATTTGATTGGACAGCTCCAGCTGAAAGTACTGGTGATGTTACCTTTTATGGTGCATTTAATGCAACAAATGGAAATGGCGGAACTTCAGGCGATGTAGTTTATACTTCTAACTACTCGGTAATGGAACATGCAGTTGGCGTAAACCAAATTGGACAAGAAGATTTAGAAGTTAGTTTGTATCCAAACCCTTTCACCGATTATATCCGTATATCGATGAAGGATGATAAGAAACAAGTTTCGAGTATTCAGCTCTTTAACCAGGCTGGTAGTATGGTTAAACAAATTTCCGTTGCATCCAGTAGCAATGAATGGCGTTTAGATGCCAATGATTTGAATGCCGGAATGTATTTTGTTGTACTTGAAACTACTGATAATACTAAAGTGAGTAAATCTATCATTAAATTATAAAATAATATACAGATGAAAAAATGGATAATAATTGTTTCGGTTTTGATGATAATGCTGGAAGTTAGTGCCCAGCGTTATATCACAAAAAATGGACATATCAAATTCTATTCGGAAACACCGATGGAAACCATTGAAGCTGACAATCATCAAGTAAACTCAGCATTGGACGTCTCAACCGGAGATTTTGTTTTTAAGGTTTTGATGAAATCCTTTGAATTTGAAAAAGCTTTGATGCAGGAACATTTCAATGAAAATTATGTAGAATCTGACAAGTTTCCCAATGCTACTTTTAAAGGCAAAGTTTTGCATGTGGCAGATTATGATTTTACCTCTGATAATACTTATGAAGTGGTGGTTGAAGGTAACTTAACCATGCATGGGGAAACAAATAAAGTCAATGTAAAAGGAACATTTACTGTGAAAGATGAAAAGATTACCGGAACTTCTACATTTATTATTAAGCCGGAAGATTATGGCATCAAGATTCCAAAAACAGTTGTTGACAATATTGCTGAAGAAATTGAAGTAACTGTGGATGCGAAATTAGAAGCATACAAGAAATAGTCAATTTGTAATTGATAATGGGGGAGCAAGATCATAAAGTTTATAAGGGAATATGGGAAATAAAGGGTATATATTTTATTTCCCCTAACCCTTATACCCCAATCTTTACACTTTACAATGAACTTATTAGAAATCAATTTGTTTAATATCAAATTAAAAATAAGAAAACGTTATGAAATCAAACATGGGATCCACTGACAGGATCATCAGAATCATCATTGCCATTGTAATTGGCATTTTATATTTTACAAATGTAATTACCGGAACATTGGCAATAATTTTACTTATCGTTGGTGTTGTATTTTTATTAACCAGCTTCGTAAGTTTTTGCCCTTTGTATTTACCACTGGGGTTAAGTACAATTTGTAAAAAGAAGAACTAAAAACACCCATTTGGTTGTTACCTGGATAGTCAGATTATTGCTGGCTATCCTTTTTTTCATTAGGGGATTTTAGAAAGATTAGTTGATATTTTGATTTGTTTATTTAACGCTTGCATAATCTGTGTTTTTAGCTGAACATCTTCTGTAATTCCATACACCGAAATAGTGGCTCCTGAAATGGCATCAACATTCTTACCAACCCGAAGGGTATCTGTCCCATCATACCCATCAAATTGCTTTAACCAGCCTTTTGCAGACACTTCATGGCCATGGGTGGCAGCATAGTTAAATACCCTTACCAAATGTACAGAAATTGCAGAATCGAATAAAATGAAATAATCAAAATATTCAGATTCAAAATTTTCATTGGAGTCCATTGGAATTGAACAACCACCAGCACGGCAGCTGTTCACTCTTCCTATGTACATATAATAAATCTGGCTTACATTCATTTTATCAGCAACAGCAAAGTATTTTCCCTGAATATAATTTTCCTTTTTGATCGAATCAGGTATGGGTAATTCCACAATATTTGCCTGCTCTATTCCCCATAATTTTTCAATTTCTTTTGTTATTTTTTTATGCTTATAATCAATACCAGATTGGCCATTAGCACCGGTCAGCAAAAAAAATAATAATATGGAAAATATTAATTTAGTCATCGTTTTTCTATTTAAAACATTACACCAAATCCGGCATTAAATACTGTAGCATATTTACTGTCAGTTTCGGATTTTAAAAACTGCATATCAGCTTTTAAAACTGCACCTTTTGCCATTCTCCAGGTTAAACCAGTGGTAATTAATGTATTGTTATATGCTTTATCAATAGTTATACCTTCCTCTACAGAGTTTTGTGTATTGTAAGATTCATATCGAACAAATGGTATTAAAGCAGTCTTGATCTTATCAAATGGCCTAAAAACATTGTAACCAACCTCAACATAATATCCTAACATTGAACTTCCCAGATTGTTTGGCTGGCCTTCTTCATTGGCTGTAAACATATTATACTGGCCTGTATTTGATAAGTTGGTATAATAATACTGACCTCTTAACTCCAATCCCTTAATAGAATGTCGGGCATCCAATCCAACCATTGATACACCAACCACAGAAGAATCAGCTTTTGTGATGGATTCATTTTCGTTCTTCCCGATTCCCTGATAAAGTGTTGTTTGGGTATTTCCATAGTAACCTGAGAGACCAATGTTCAAACCTCGAACGCCATAGAATTCTAATTTTCCTGAGAAATTGGGTGCACTGATGAAAGACTCAGCCCCTTTTTGTCTACCTTTTCTTAATCCATTTTTACCATCGAGCTTAGCACTTCCATCATATCCATTAAAACCATTCACAAGGTAAACCTGGTATTTCAAATAGGCCGGGAAAATATTTCCACTCAATCCGAAACCAATCTCCCGCCAGGTTGTTGGTGAAATGTATTTGTCAACCAAAGGTCGTTCAACTCCATTGAAGGTTGTAGGCTCGTGATATTCATTGATGACTCCCATTGGGATCAATAGCAACCCAGCCCTGAAATTGATAGACTTATTGATCTTATATTGGATAAAAGCCTGTTCCACATAAACTTCCTTTACATGTTCAAACTCAATTTCGGTTATAAACTGTGTACGATCATTAAATTTATATCCCACAAGTAACACAACCCTATGTACATCAAGATTTCCAATATTCTTAGTGTCTGAACTCAAAGGTTGATTGTAGTGCACTTCTCCATATCCACCCAGGGTTAACCTGCGATCGTTGGTAATCATCCTGTCAGCACTGTTTTGGAAACTGTATTGTAAACTATCTGTTTGGGCTTTTAAAATGATTGCCAGCAGTAGTAATCCTGAAATTAGTAATGTCTTTCTCATTTGTAATTTGATTATTTAATTTTGTGGTACAAAACTAAATCCACCAAATGAGTTAAAAAATCCCAAGAAGTTGGGATATTTATTAAATAAGGTCTTCCGGATTAATAGAATCGGTATCGATCAATTTATTGAGGATAGCATAAACAGTTAACCCGGAAATAGATTTGATACCCAGCTTTTCGGTAAGGTTCTTTCGGTGAGAGATAACAGTATGGATGCTGATAAACAACTGATCAGCAATTTCCTTACTTGAGTGGCCAAGGGCAACCAACTTTAAAACATCTTTTTCACGGGTAGTCAAATCGCTGCTTTCTGCTAATTCAACAGTTTGGTGATTGGAAGTGTTTAATAATTCTGACACAATACTTTGAATTTTTAAGCCAGAAACCAAAAAATCAATTCTATAATCAGCTACAAAATTTTGTTCCTGTTCAGTATCACCGTCTATTCCAATAAAATAAACATCATTATTATTTTTTAATTTAAGGAACAATTTTTCTTGAACCAGGGGTTGCGCCTCCACAAATAAGATAATTATTGAATTGGAAGTATGGGTATAAGAACTCAATTCATTCACCGATGAAAGCTGCGTAATTTCAATATTAAAATACTTCCGCAGGATCAAAGTCAATCCACACCGAACTATCTCGGAGCTATGTACAACAAAAATAACTCTCTTCATCCTATGTTAGTTTTTTTAATTCTTTAATCTGGGAAACCAGAATATGGTCTTCAATGCGGGCATGGTCGATAATATCCTTTTCAAATTGGTAAAGTGATGAAACAAACTCATTAAAATCGTTATTGTCATAAACCGGGTCAAGGTATTTAATTAATAAATTTTTGAGGTCGCTCAATTTCATTTCCACGTTGCTATGCTCTTTTTCGAATGAAGTAGGAGCATTTTTAATGTTGCTTTTTTGATGATCCTGAACGAAATTTATTACATGAGGAAACACATTGTCTTCTTCATCTTTAATATGAATAATGAGCTCCTTTTTATAATTTTCAAAAAAGGATACAATCATTTTAAATTCACTGTTTGTCTCAATATTTGATGAAACAAGCTTACTCAGTAATCTTTCAATCTTTGGCAGAAAATAAAGCAAATAATATGCATGTGTCTTTTTCAGGTAATCCACAATTAGAAGCGGTGAAAAACTCTTCAATTCTTCTTCAGGAAAATAATCCGGGTTGTTGTAGGTGTTGATCAAGGCAAGGAAAAAATCCTTATTGATGTTTTTCTCTTTACAAACCTGTTCTACCGTTTTATCTTTAAATCCTGGATGAATACCAAAACGGTTAAAAACTGGCAAAAGGTTATAATTGTTATTAATGATCCTAAATAATTTGTCGGTGCTTTGAAATAATTGCATGGTTTGATATTAAAATTTGTTGCTAATGATGAAACAAAAATTCAAGGTAAGTGTTTTAATCAATTTGGAAAAAACAGGAATAATTCCTCCCAAATTCAAGAACGAAAATGATGTTATCAATAATGAAGCTTATTCTTCAGGCGTCTTAGGTTTAACAATGGTAAACACCCTTGAAATATTAAATCCAAAATAAATATCGCCTTTACCCCAGCTACCTTGCGTTTCAGTAATATATCCACTTTCGAAGAACGCAGCTGCATTGGAAAAATGTAATTGGAATACATGACCTCCTGTTTCCAGATCAAGTCCCAGGGAAAGAGGTTGGTCAAATTCGTAGGACATTTGTTCTGGTGGGGTATAATAATATTCAGCATTTATCGACATGCGATTGGTAATTTTGTACCTGCCACCAATTCCGATGGAGAATATATCGTTTTTATCTTCTGCTGTGGGTACAAGATTTTTATGAATCAATGAAGGCATCAATTGCAACGAAAGGTTACTATTGAATTTCCTGGCAATAAATAATTGATGTGCATATGAAAACCTTGAACTGTTATAATTTGTCCTTTCGGAAACTCCCAGATCTTCCCATTTTAATGAAGTAACTGCTGTACTAACGTAATAGGATAAAGTGAGAGGCATTTTCCGGGCACCGGAACTTTGTCTGAGTATTCTGAACTTTAAAAACCCATCATAGGTTTTTTTATATGAACTCCGTCCAAATCCGAGGCTAAGCCAATCCACAACACCATATTCTAACCCAAAGCGTATGCTTGCCTGATCCAGTCCAAACAATTCATAAATACCTGTATTAATTCTACCAAACCGGTGTTGTATCATAAACAACAGTACACCTGGTGCCGGGTTTTCAATGGTATGGGAATTGATGATTCGGGTTGTTTTAAAAGTAGCATAAGCATAATCAACAGTTGAGGATTCGCTATCCAACATATCCATTAAATCGTCTTGTGCTTTTAATGACCAAGTGGTCATTATAATAAAAAAAAGTATAAATATTTTTTTATACATAGCTCTATTTATATCATTATCAAATTAATACAATTCGAATTTATTTTAATCATTGAGGGCTCCATTATCTAACCACACCTTTATTTTTGTCAAATCGCAATCATTCAATTGAGGGCGATCTTTTGGCATAGGCGAATACCCAGATTCATGGTTTACACTGCCCCAAAGCCGGCCATCATCTGCAATGTTTTTCAGATCATCATAGTTGTCGGTAATAACATTCCCAGAAGGAGCAGTCTCACCATGACAAAAGTTGCAACTGCTACTCATGATTGGAGCAATGGTTTGCGAATAAGTAACATTCAGTGTATCGCATGGCACAGACTGAG
>QMMZ01000131.1 GCA_003647525.1 Deltaproteobacteria bacterium
AGTTTTTCGATTCTGCTTCTCACATAACCGGATTCAAGTGGTTTGCACCTCCAGAACTTCTGAATCATTGCAGGGCCGATTATTACAACTGTGGAGAGGAAGAAAAGGAAATAGACCACTTGGCCTTCCGGAGTGGAAAGAAAACGTTTCGGCAGTTCAAATGGAAGTGCATTTATAATGTCGGCAATTCCTGACAGCATAAACCATGGAAAAAGAACAGGAATAGAAAATGAAATATTAGACAAAACATAAGAACGCCTTGACAGGTCGGTTATGTAAAGCCTTTTATATGGCCCGTAGGCACAAGCCCAGATAATAGCGAGATAAAACACAAAAAGACCGATAAAAACCAATGCCTGTAAAGTGGGAATAATGGTAAATAAAGGTATGTTTTTAAAAAAAGAAGTAAGGCTCAGTCCATAAATATCTATGGCAAAAAGTACTATTGCCATAACAGACTGCTGAGTCATTATTGCATTTATTTTATGGTCAACGCGTAAAATATTGTCTTTTGGGATTTGTTTTTCAAGTCTATGGAACAGCATCCGGGTAAAATATGCAAAGACGATAATCAAGCAAAGAAAGAGAATGGAGGTTTCAAGTGGAGCAAGGTTCGGTTCATCAGGTGGCAGGTATGTGGCATATATTAAAAGAACTATTATAAAATATATAAAATTAACAAACACCGGTTATTTCGTTCTCCTTAAACTTGACACCAACCCATCAGTATTATATTTTTAGTAACACTTTAGCGCTTTTAAATATTATTTTTTTGGATTTACAAGATATTCAGGATTTAAATTATTGTAGCCGTTCACGGCTTGAAACTTGAAATTGGGAAGTACAAAAGCATGAGGGCCAAATTTCTAATTTCAATGTTCCGTGAACGCTTACAAATCTTGTTTATCCTGTTATCCTGTCAGATTCTTTTTCAAAAGGCTAAATTGTTACTATTTTTTTGATGTTAACAGCAAGTTTGTTTCTAACATAAGGAGGATCTAAATGAAACAGAGAAAAAAGTTTTCAACTTTTTGTGTAATTTTCTTTTGTGTAGTTGCTTTGTTCCTATGTGGTAATGGCTTAGGCATCTGCCAGGGATGGACCGACCTGACAATACGCCTTCTTCCGGATTCTTCTTTTGCAATTGTTGAATCAGGCGAGGCGGGAAAGAATCTGCGCCACTGTCCTCATCACGATCTGAACGGTAATCTCGATGAAGAGCAATTGATATACGTACTTGGAACCCTGGAGAGGGAAACGTGGCTTGATCTAAAGAACAGTAATGCTGCAAAAAAGCATCTGGCGAATCACTACGACAAGTTCATAACAAGGATCATGAAAAAAGGATTACAGGGAACTGTTGACATCAACAGGGCGGGGCTCACCGAACTTGTAATTCTTCCAAATATCGGGCCGGTAACTGCTGTAAAGATCGTGGAATATAGAAATATGCATGGCCTGTTTGAATCCATTGAAGATATAAAAAAAGTGGAAGGGATCGGCGGCAGCACTTTTAATGCTGTTCGACATTATATAAGCATTCACGAAACATTGAAAATAGAAAATAGAAATTAGAAATTTGGCCTTCAGGCTTTTGTACTGTTGATGAACGTATTCAATTTTGGGTCGAGTTTTTCAACTATTGCTTTGTATTCTGTTGCGCTTGACTCAGATAAAACTTTTCTTCTGATCTCCCCTAATTTCTACTTTCCAATTTCAAGTTTCAAGCCGTGAACGGCTACATTAAAAGAAATGGACGCCGCCTCCTCTACCATTAATATCGTTTTAATCAAAAACATATCAGTTTTTTAAACTTTTAAGAAAAGATCGAAAAAAACCTTGCTTTCCGCCTAAAAAATGTTATTAGGAACTTAATCAATAAAGATCCGTTCTTAATTGGCGGGCCGGTTTCGTTCTAAAGGAAAGACCCATTTGTCAGAATGGCATCCTGAAGTTTGAAGCTATGAGAATTTTTTGAAAGGAGGATGTCAATTATGGCTAATGGAATTGTAAAATGGTTTAATAGCAGCAAAGGATATGGCTTCATCGAGCAGGAAGAAGGCCCGGATGTATTTGTTCATCATTCAGGAATTAATGCAAGCGGTTTCAAGGCTCTTAATGAAGGCGACCGAGTTACCTTTGACATAGAGCAGGGACAAAAAGGTCCTGCTGCAGTAAATGTCACTGTAGTTTAGGGCAATATTTCTGAGTTAAAAAAAGGGCATTCCATCGAATTATGAGAAAATGCCCTTTTTATTTTTAAACCTAAGGGCTCGGTAAAAAAATCACTCAATTTAGTTAAAGCATTCTTTCATAATGTCCACTATTCAGAAATTATAAGGGACGGGGTCTGCATACAAGCGGCAGTTAAAGGACTCGGCGAATTGCACGAACCGGTCCTCCGGTTGTTGGAAGTTCCAGATTCAACGTATAGAAATCTTCAGGGGAAGTGGTGGCAATAAAGAAGATAAATATGGAATACAAACCAATCGGTATCATTCACACACCCTTCTTGCAGATAGAGGAGATGCCCATTCAACCTGCTGGTGCTTCCGGCGTGACGGGGGAAGTGGAGGTGTTCAAAGAATTCCGGGACGGCCTGAAAGATTTGGGCGGTTTCTCCCACATCATCCTTTTATACCATTTCCACCAAAGCCAGGGATTTGCTCTCCACGTGGTTCCCTTCATGGACTCTGAACCCCGCGGTCTTTTCGCCACGCGAGCACCCAAACGTCCGAATCCGATCGGCCTATCGGTGGTGAGACTTCTGAGGATTGAAGAAAGCACAGTATACGTCGAAAACGTGGATATAGTTGATGGGACACCGCTGCTGGATATTAAACCCTATGTGCCGGAGTTCGATGGACAGACCAACGTTCGTACCGGCTGGCTGGAGCACGTCCGGAAGGCTGTATCGGAGCGGAAGTCGGACAATCGCTTCAGATAGAAATGCGAACAAGCCTATGAATGTGAAATGGTAAAAAGAACAACCTCCCCCGGGCAGTTAAAACGGACGGGCACTCCGGACGTTCCAACGCCGGAGCTGGTGTAACCGCACATCTCCTTGTATTTCCACAGGCCGCTGGCCATTCTTCTGGGAGCGCGGCTGTGGGTAATAATAGGGCCATCATAAAAAGGGAGGCAAATCTGTCCTCCATGAGTATGTCCGCACAGATAAAGGTGGGCCATGTGCTGAGCAGCATCCCTGTAAGCCTCAGGCGAGTGGGCGATAAAGATGTTGAATGCGTCTTTGGGCACCTCATTGAAAGCTGATTTCAGATCGTGTGTTCTATAATAGTGCGGATCATCCACGCCCACCAGCCAGACAGTCTCGTTGTTACGCTTCAAAGGATAGGCATCATTTACAAGCATACATATGCCGGCATCTTCAAGATCAGGGATAATCTCAATGCAGTCGTGATTTCCAAGCACTCCAAAGACCCCGTCTTTTGCCTTGATGCTTTTAACTATCTGCCGCATCCGCCGAGTGGCCGCAAATGAAGATCCATACATTTCAGAGCGAATATCCCCTCCTATGATACAACAGTCACATTCTATACCTGAAACAATATTGATGACGCGTTCAGTAATTTCTGACAAGCCATCAAGATGAAGATCGCTCAGAAAGAGTATGCGGTAGGAATCAAACGAGAGAGGCAGATCCGGAAATCGCAAATCTATTTGGCGAAACCGCACATCTAATGCGTTGCGGACACCTGTATTATACTTGTTGATAAGTTTAAAAAAACCGGCCGTTATCCATTTATAATAGATAATATTTTCAAAATTAAGATAACGCTGCAAAGGTGGAAGAGCAATGTGACATGCACGCCATGCCTTGAAACGGGTGCTGGATTTTACAAGGCGCAGATCCTTTTCATGAGGTGCAGGGAGGATTTCTTTCTTAAAAAAGCGCGCTCCAAAATGTGTAATCGGAACAAAAAGTATAAGCAAAATAATAATCAGAGTCCAATTCAATGAAAAATAATACTTAACAAACAACAGAGGAAAAAGGCCCTCAAATAGTTGATCAAGGAGCGGTACCGCAGTCCCGCTTGCCAGTTCAAACCTTCTTTTAAAAAAACTGGTCAGTGAATCTCCCAGCATTGAAAAGAATCCGATACAGAACCCCACAATGAGGGGCAGCCCCAAAAATCCACTGAGTAAAGTTCCCGCTGCAATGCTTCCAATAATTCCGCGGATAGTTTTGTGGCTGCCCAGCAACGGTTTTCCGTCCAAAAATGTCCGGTTCCGGTCGATCGGCCAATTCCATCTATCTTCCAATAAAAATGCAACAACAGGAGGGGCTGCATTAACGGCAAAAAGAAGGATTATGATCTTAAGGCTGATGAATATAATAATGAAATCTCCTTATTCAGGTATATTTTGGAAAACAATGTCGTCACCCTTTGCATCAGCTTTTATAATTATATTTTCAGTAAATTTCCCCTTGAGAATTTCTACAGCCAGAGGATTTTCAATATATTTTTGAATAGCGCGTTTTAAGGGTCGTGCTCCGTAAACAGGGTCATATCCCTTTTCAGCTAACAATCTGACTGCGCTGTCTGAAAGGTCAAGTTTAACATTTTTTTGCTCAAGCCTTTTAAGAAGCTTTTCAATCTGAATCCTCACAATTTTATCAAGCTGGTCAGGCGTAAGGTTGTGGAAAATAATAATTTCATCTATTCTGTTTAAGAATTCGGGCTTGAAGCTGGCTCTCAGAGCTTCTGTTACCCTGTTTTCCATCTCTTTGCGGTCGTACGCTCCAAGTTTTTGTATCCAATTACTGCCTACATTTGAAGTCATTATAATTATAGTGTTTTTAAAATCTACAGTTCTCCCGTGACCGTCCGTCATTCGTCCGTCATCAAGAATTTGAAGCAGCACATTAAAAACCTCGGGGTGGGCTTTTTCTATTTCATCAAACAGCACCACTGAATAAGGACGTCTTCGAACCGCCTCTGTGAGGTATCCGCCTTCTTCATACCCAACGTAGCCGGGAGGCGCCCCTATAAGCCTTGCTACAGAATGCTTCTCCATATATTCCGACATATCAATTCTTACCATTGCCTGTTCGCTGTCAAAGATGAATTCTGACAGGGCTTTTGCCAGTTCGGTTTTGCCAACTCCAGTTGGTCCCATGAAAATGAATGATCCTATAGGCCGATTTGGATCCTGCAGACCGGAACGAGCTCGGCGGACTGCATTTGATATAGACGATATTGCCTCATCTTGTCCGATAACTCTTTCGCTGATGCGGTCCTCCATATGTACAAGTTTTCCCCTTTCACCTTCGAGCATCTTGCTTACAGGAATTCCTGTCCATCTGGATACTACCTTTGCAATGTCTTCAGCATCCACTTCTTCTTTAAGCATTTTTTTGTCTTTTTGAAGTTCTGAGAGTTTTCTTTTTGCCTCGTCAAAACGCTTTTTAAGTTCTGTTGCCTTGCTGTATCTTATTTCAGCGACTTTTGCCAGATCTCCTTCTCTTTCCGCGTGCTGTTCTTCGATGCCAATCTGCTCAAGCTCTTCTTTTATCTTTCTGATAGTCTGGATCATGTCTTTTTCATTATGCCAGTGAGCTTTCATCTCCTGAATTTCATCTTTCATGGCAGCGAGTTCTTCTTCCAGTTTTGCAAGCCGCTTTTTTGACGCATCGTCAACTTCTTTTTTAAGAGCTTCTCTTTCTATTTCAGCCTGGGTTATTTTGCGCTGGATTTCGTCAATTTCCGCAGGCATGCTGTCTATTTCTATTCTAAGCTTAGAGGCGCATTCATCTACAAGATCAATGGCCTTGTCAGGAAGAAAACGATCTGAAATATATCGGGTTGAAAGAGTCGCGGCAGCAATTATTGCCGAATCCTTTATTCTTACTCCATGATGTACTTCATATTTTTCCTTGAGTCCTCTAAGAATAGAAATAGTGTCATCTACTGTTGGCTCAAGGACCATTACAGGCTGAAATCGCCTTTCCAGAGCAGCGTCTTTTTCAATATATTTTCTGTATTCATTTAATGTAGTGGCGCCGATACACCTTAATGTTCCCTTTGCAAGCGCGGGTTTCAGCATGTTTGAAGCATCCATTGATCCTTCGCTTGCGCCCGCTCCAACCAGGGTATGCAGTTCATCAATGAAAAGAATTACTTGTCCTTCAGCTCTCTCTACTTCTTTTAAAACTGCTTTCAGACGATCTTCAAATTCTCCTCTGTATTTTGCACCTGCTATAAGCGCTCCCATA
>QMMZ01000132.1 GCA_003647525.1 Deltaproteobacteria bacterium
GATCTGATTGAGCAAAACCGCAGGAATAGCGAGCTATTTCGAGGACTTTTGCGATTGAAGATCGGTTAAAGATATGGTGAAGTCGGGATGCAAAAATGCCAAGTTATTTTTGACCGAGCCCTATGTCTGGGCTAAAGATAGCTGGATGGACATCATCGGCTCTTTTCTTCACTTGCAGACAGATGAATTTAAAGTTGATGGGAAATATTTAAAAAAGAAAAGCTCATATTCCCCAGGTTTCATTAATTGGATGTTGTCAGAAAGATAGCCCTGGATGCCAGGCAAAAAGGCACCGATAATAATTATCTGATTCAGCATTCAGCGGGCAGCGGCAAAAGCAATTCCATTGCATGGCTGGCCTGCAGGTTATCCAGTCTGCATAATAATAAAGATGAGCGGACGTCATCTCCGATAGGGCTGCTGCTGTAATATTTGCACATAACCATCCTTCCGGTGATCTTAAACATAGCAATAGCGATTTGAAAATCCATGAACAACTGACTGAGGCAGGAAAGATCCTCGGTCTGCGAATTCTCGACCACATCATAGTGACTAAAAAGGGATATTTCAGCTTTCAGGAGGCCGGGTTGATTGGTTGAATGGCAACCTCCTACTCTGTAACTCGTTTAATTTTAAAACTTTAAATATATCTTGACTATTTATCAATAATTGTACAAAAATATTAGGACTCGCTCAACTTAGGAAAAAATGGAAAAAATGGAATTTGAACCTGTAATAGGGCTTGAAGTTCATGCCCAGTTAAAGACAGATACAAAAATTTTCTGCAACTGTTCAACATCATTCGGAGCGCCTCCCAATACTCATACCTGCCCTGTTTGTCTGGGCATGCCTGGTATGCTTCCGGTACTTAATAAAAAGGTTGTTGAATACACAATTAAAATGGCTCTGGCAACAAACTGTAAAGTCGAGCATGAAAGCAGATTTGCACGCAAAAACTATTTCTATCCCGACCTCCCAAAGGGCTACCAGATTTCCCAGTATGAACTTCCTGTTGCTCAGTTTGGATATATAGATATTGAAGTGGACGACTATAGCAAAAGAGTAGGTATTACAAGAATACATATGGAAGAAGATGCCGGCAAGTTAAGCCATGATCCAGGCAGACCGGTTAGTTTTGTCGATTTTAACAGGACAGGCATACCCCTTATGGAAATTGTAAGCGAGCCGGATATCCGGTCACCGGAAGAAGCAGGGAATTATCTGAGACAGCTAAGGTCGATTGTACGTTACCTTGGCATATGTGATGGCAACATGGAGGAAGGGAGTTTCAGGTGTGATGCAAACGTGTCAGTCAGGGCTGTCGGCGCTGAACAATTCGGAACCCGTGCAGAGCTTAAGAATTTGAACTCATTTAAGCATGTTGAGAAAGCGCTGCATTATGAAATTAACAGACAAAAGGAAATTATTCTTGAGGGCGGCAAGGTAGTGCAGGAGACAAGGCTATGGGACCCTGTTGCAAACAGGTCAATGTCAATGCGCAGCAAAGAGGAGGCTCATGACTACCGGTATTTTCCGGATCCCGACCTTTTGCCTTTGGTTATAGATGAAGACTGGATAGAGGCTGTCAGGAAAACTTTGCCTGAACTTCCGGCTGAAAAAAAGAAACGCTTTATAAAGGAATACGGTCTTCCTTCATACGATGCAGATAGCCTGACGGCAAGCCTGGCAACAGCAAACTACTTTGAGAATTGTTTAAAAATATTCCCTGAGTCCAAAACCGTCAGCAACTGGATCATGGGATCGCTAATGGGCCTTTTAAATGCTGAAGGAAAGACCATAGAACAGTCACCCATATCATCTCAAAACCTGGCGCAACTGCTCAGGCTTATCAAGGAAGGTGTTATAAGCGGAAAGATTGCCAAAGTTGTTTTTGAACACATGGCAAAAACAGGAAAGGCGCCTGATAAAATTGTAAAAGAAAAAGGCCTTGTCCAGGTTACTGATGTTTCCGCAATAGAAGAAATAATATTAAAGGTGCTTGCAGATAATACCAAAGAGGTTGATGATTACAGGAATGGGAAAACCAGGCTTTTGGGTTTTTTTGTGGGGCAGGTAATGAAGAAGACTAAAGGCAAGGCAAATCCAAAGATAGTTAACGAGGTTTTGAAGGAAAAGCTGGGGAAATGAGTATATTTGAAAATAAATATTTAAGGAAGATCGGCATTCTTATTGTTTTAAGTATGTTATTTTTGTTGATAATGAGTTTTAATTCAAATTCAGTATTTGCGAAACAGTATCGTGTTGCAATTATACCGTTTAAGATAAATGCCGAAAAGGATATGACATTTTTAAAAGACGGCGTGCTCGATATGCTTTCTTCCAGACTTTCTTCTGAAGAAAATGTGGAGATTGTCGGCAGGCAAGAGACTGAGAAGGTTGTGAAAAGTCTTGAAGGTGTTTTAAATGAAGAAAAAGCCAGGGAGGTCGGTGCCAAACTTGAAGCAGATTATGTTCTTTTTGGCAGCCTGACAATTTTTGGAGACAGCGTTAGTATTGACTCAAAAATGGTAGAGGTTACGGGAGATAGAGAAACCCTTGCTTTTTTTAACCAGACTCGGGGTATTGGTGAGGTAATTCCGAAAATAAATACTTTTGCTGAAGATATAAATGAAAAGGTATTTGGCCGGGTATCAAAAGAAGTCCCTGCAAAGCAGACTCAGCCGGTGCAGACAGACAACATATATGCTCATCCGGAGAAGCTCGTAGAGGATTTTGGCGAATTTGAATATGCAGGCAAAAAAAGCGATCTAAATCCGGCATTTATTGTGAGTCGCCCTCAAAAATCTTCGAGGGAATTCTGGAAGAGCAGGAATTTCAGGGAACTTATAAATGGTATTGCATTAGGTGATGTTGACCGCGACGGGAAGGTTGAGACAGTAATCATAACTTCTGATTCAGTACATATTTATCGGTTTGAGAATAATCGATTATTAGAAATAATGAAGATAGATGAAGACAAGTATAAAATTTTCATCGGAGTTGATGTCGCAGATATTAATAACAACGGTTATCCTGAAATATTTATAACAAGCCTGAATCCACAAAGAAATGTTATTAATTCAATTGTGTTTGAATATGATGGTAAAAATTATAATAGAATCGTGGATAGCTGCGCCTGGTATTACAGGGTGGTTGAACTTCCAGGCCGTGAAAGCGTCCTGTTTGGTCAGAAGCAAAAAACAGGCGGACCTGATACTTTCTCCAGCGAAATATTTGAAATGGCTTGGAACAATACCGAATATATTCCGGATAGAAAAGTTATGCCGTCAAACCGCGCGAATTTAATGGGCTTTTGTCTTGGCGATGTTATGAACGATGGAGGAGAAACTGTTATCGCTTATGACAAGTCCGATTATATAAGAATTATCAATCAGTCGGGCAGGATTTTATGGACAGGAAATATTCATTACGGTGGCAGCACGCTTTATTATGAAATGCCATCATTTGAGCCAGGCTCCGATAATCGTCAATATTATCCAATGAGAATAATTATAACCGATATTAATTTAGACGGAAAATATGAAATTATTGCAGTCAAAAACTATGAATTAACAGGAAGGCTCTTGAAACAGTTAAGAAAATTCAAAGAAGCTCAAATAGAGTCGCTTTCATGGAACGGCCTGGGGCTCACAACTAACTGGAAAACAGCAAAAATTTCCGGCTATATACGTGATTTTGCTATTGGTGATTTTGACAATGACGGAGAAGATGAAATTGTAGCGGCAGTAATAAGTAAAAGCGGTTCTATTATAGGAACACGTCCGAAAAGTTCAGTTATTTCTTATGACCTGAAAAAAAAGTGAGAAATTAAAAATCTATTTTTTAGATACCGGCAATTTCTATTTCCATTCTTGCCCAAATTTTCGTTTTGTGAGTATCAGGATTCGGGTTAATAAGTTCTATCGCTGATAAATCCTTGGCACACGCTCCATTATTGTTGAAACAACTTCATAGTTGATTGTATTTATCGTTGAAGCAATTTCATCCACAGTTATTGAAGAATTGCTCTGCTTGCCGAAAACAACTACTTCTTCTCCAATTGCAATTTCTGGAATATTTCCCACATCAAGCATGGTCAAGTCCATGCAGATGCGTCCCACGATTGGTGCACTTTGACCGCATACAAGCATGCGGCCTTTTGAGGACAGCAGCCTGTTAAGTCCGTCCGCGTAACCTATTGATACTGTGGCAATAGTTGTGGGCTTTTCAGTCTCATAGGTTGCTCCATAACTTACTTTGAAACCAGCCGGAACTTTTTTTAAATGAATTATCTTTGTTTTTAGTTCCATTGCCGGTTTTAGCTTAATGATGCTTCTGTCCACTTCCTCTGAGGTGTAAAATCCGTAAATTGAAATGCCGGCACGAACCATATTCAGATGGGTTTCCGGCATATTTATTATAGCTGCACTGTTTGCGGCATGAGTTACAGGTATTTCCAGACCTGCGATGCGTAGCTTGTTAAGAATGTCCATAAATATTTCAAACTGCTTACCAGCATAAGACCTGTCCGATTCATCGGCTGTTGCAAAATGGGTGTAAATACCTTCCAGATCAAGCATGGGTAAGCGAGAGATTGATTCAACCTTGCTTACAGAGCTGTCTGTAATTTCCTTGTTGTATTTTGATAATCTGAGTCGGTCCGGCAGGAGCCCGAGTCTTCCCATTCCTGTATCTACTTTAATGTGGACTTTAATTTTTTTACTATATGCGGCTACGGCTTCAGAAAGCGCTCTGGATGTTTCGTAAGAATAAACTGTTTGTGTGAGGTCGAGTTCAATAAGTTTTTTTGCATGCGTTGGAGAAGTATATCCGAAAATCAGAACAGGCGCATCAATGCCCGCGTTTCTGAGCTGAATACCTTCTTCAATATGCGCAACACCAAGAGCCGCTGCGCCGTTTTCAAGCGACTGCCTGGCAACTTCAATTATGCCGTGCCCATAAGCATTTGCCTTTACAACGGCCATGAAGCGTGCCTTTGGGTTTGTGATGCGCCGTAATTCACGGATGTTATGGGCTATGGCTTTAAGGTCAACTTCCGCCCATACAAGTGGTGGGTCCAAGAGAATACCTCAAAAAGTTTATTTTTAATTCAAAGTTTTACTATCAAATTTAAATATTAACACAACACAGTTTTAATTACACCAGAAATTTACGCTTGGACAACCGACGGATAAAGCCTGCTGTCAAAAATCTATGGTGTTTGGGGTTCTTGGAAATGGAATTACATCTCTGATGTTGCTTGTACCCGTCATTAACATTATTAACCTCTCAAACCCAAGACCAAAACCACTGTGGGGAACAGTTCCAAATTTTCGGGAATCTAAATACCACCAGTAATTTTCTTTTAAAAGATCCGTTTCATTTTTTTTAAAGAAATCTTCGGTTATGTACAAGTATAAAAAATTTGATGTTTGGTAGCGTGTTAGCAAGTTGATTGCTATGAAGGATCTGTCATAGTAGCGGCTTTACGCAACTTGCCAAATTGCTTTGGGCGGGATAAACCCGCCACTACAGGAATCTGTCGATGAAGATTAGAACATTCGGAAGGACATGGAAATTACCTACCCGCACAGCTCGAAAGATTGTTATAACTTAAGAGAAGAACTTTATGAAATATTTGAGTTAGAAGGCATTTCCAAAGAAGATGCAAAAGAAAAAAATAGATGAGTGGTACGGAAAAGCAAATCTATTCGAAGCAAAAGGATTCAACCCGTTCACGTCCTTTACCAAAACCTATAGAAATTTTGAAGAAAATATATTGAACTATTTTACTGATCGAATTTCAAGTGGTCCTGTCGAGGGTTAATTTTGACATCATTTTTTCTTTATGCGATATAAATTATATTATTTATTAACTAAATTAATTATAGATATTAGTTTAATATCATAATATTTTAAATAGTTAAGATTCTGGCAAGTTATCTGAACTTCAAAACTTCTTGCGAGATAGCCTTCAATAGGGTTATCCGGTTTTCTGTTTAATATCCAAATTGTTGAAATATAAAGTTAGAAAAATTGTATTTTGTGCTAATTTTTGATCAATAATCATGAAGACTGTTGGAATAGTCAGAAACTATATAATAACTGGTTCCAGGCGGCTTCGCCGCCTGGAATCGCGGTGCTGACTACGTCGAGCACCTTGCCCGGCGCCTCTGGCGCCTGAACAAGGTACTCGACCGGTCACCGTGAACTTTACAATCAAGCTTCGCTTGC